>JBEITQ010000226.1:0-2985 GCA_040374835.1 Phycisphaeraceae bacterium
CCCGTCGCCGGTGCCCCGGTGCTGTTTCGTCGGCCATGGCCGACGTCCCTTCATCTCCCGCTCCGCCGTCCGCGGAGCACTCAACCTTGATCCCGGCCCGAAGGCCGCCCGATCGACCACACCGTCGGATGTGCGCGGGCGGGGTGCAAGCGAAGTGCACGCGGGTTTGCACCGACGCCGTCCGGGAATCGTCCCGCCGATATCGTGCGGCGCCGCGCCCGGTGCGCACGCCCCATGCCCGTCCGACTGCCGCACGCCCGAAGCCGCCTGCCCCTCGTCGTCCTCGCGGCAGGCATCGCCTCGGCGGCCGGGCGGATCCCGCCCGAGCCATCATCGTCGTTCGTTCCGCCTGCGCCGGCGGTGCGGACGGTGACGCGTGCCTCCATCGTGCCCGGAGGCGTGGTCGACCTTCCCGCACCGACCCCCTCGGCGCACGCCTCGAGCATCGCCGCGCAGCCGGATGGGCCGGCGATCGTGGCCTGGTTCGCGGGCACGCGCGAGGGCGCGCGCGACGTGCACATCCACATGGCGCAACTGCATGGCGGCGCGGTCGTCGCCGACTGGATCGCCCTCGACCGCGCACGCCTCGAGGCGCTGACCCACCGCGTGGTGCGCAAACTCGGGAATCCGGTGGTGTGGAGCGCACCGGACGGGACGCTCCACCTCTTCGTGGTGAGCGTCGGGATCGGCGGCTGGTCCGGCAGCGCCGTGACGCACCTGCGCTCGGCCGACGGCGGACGCACGTGGGGCGAGGGGCGCCGGCTGGTGCTGGCGCCGCTTCTCAACCTCGGCACGCTGGTGCGCGCGCAGCCGGTGGCGATGGCCGACGGATCGATCGGACTTCCTGCCTACCACGAGTTCATCCACAAGCACGGGCTCTGGGTCCAGCTGTCGGCGGATGGGCGCGTGCTGCGGACGGCCGCGATGCAGGGCGGGCCGCGGTCGCTGCAGCCCTCGGTTGCCCCGCTCGACGCCACGCGCGCGGTCGCCATGCTGCGGCGCGGAAGCGACGGGCGCGGCGCACGCCCGGACAACTCGTCCGTCCCCACCGTCCTGCGCACCGCCACCGGCGACGGCGGCGCGCGCTGGACCGCCCCGCAGGCGACCGAGGTGCCGAATCCCGACAGCGGCGTGGCGCTGCTTCGGCTCCCGGACGGCTCGCTGCTGATGGCGTGCAACCCACTCGCCCGCGGCCGGCACGTGCTGGCGCTCATGCGATCGACGGATGACGGCGCGACATGGACGCAGGAGTCGGCCATCGAGGACGGGCCCCCGGATGCGGAGTACTCGTATCCGTGCCTGGCGCTCGCGCCCGACGGATCCGTGCTGCTCTCCTACACGTTCCGACGGGAGCGGATCCGCGTGCGCACCTTCCGGCTCGGGGATCCCACGCCATGAGCGCCGCCGACCCGATGCCGGCCGCCGACGCCTTCGGCCTGCTCTGCCAGGGGCTCGCCGTCGCGGCCGTGGTGCGCACGGCCTTCGACCGGCTTCGCCCGGGAGCGTCCCCGGCGGCGGGGGCAGCGGTCGCCGCGGCAGCCGTCGCGGCGATGTTGCTGGTGCCCGTCGGCGGCGCGAGCCTCGCCATGCACCTGCGTGCGGTGGTCGGCGATCCCGCTGCGGTCACCGCCGTCCTCCTCGCGCTCGCCGCCTTCGCCCCGATGCGGCTGCCGGCACGCCCGCGGCCTGCGACGCTCCTGGGCGTCGCGGGCGTCGTCGCCTTCCTGCTCTGGACGCCGGTCTTCCTGGGCACGTTCCCGCTCGGGTTCGACGCGCGCGCGATCGGCTGGCGGCCGTGGCCGATCCTGGCCGCCGTGGCCATCCTCGCGTTGGCGGCCTGGCGCCGTCGCGCCGACGGATGGATCGCGGTCGTCGGCCTCGCCCTCGCCTGCTGGGGCGCAGGGCTCGTCGAGAGCGACAACCTCTGGGACGCGCTGGTCGACCCGTGGATCGTCGTGGGATGCGCCGTCGTCGGGACCGGCGACGCGCTTGCCGCGCGCCGGCGCGCCGTCAGGCCTTCGCCTTCAGCAGCGTGACCCGTCCGATCGGCACCCACTCGGCGACCAGGATGTCGCCGTTGTCGAGCCAGATCGCGTCGTGCGGGTGGATGAACTTGCCCGGAATGAACTTCTCCCGCGGCGCGCCGCGCAGGTCGCTCGGCTTGCCGTCGCAGAGCTGCGCGACGGGCTTGTTCGCGGCATCGACGATCGTCACCACGCTCTCGAGGTCGGGCACCAGCATGCGGTCTCCGCGCACCTTCATGTCGCAGGGCATGCGCATGCCGTCGGTGACGAAGCCGAGGTGCGTGCCGTCGAGCGACAGGTACTGGATGCGGCGGTTGCCGCGGTCGGCCACCGCGAGCGCCGGTTCCTTGGTGAAGGCCGTGCCGCGGCGGTCGACGGTCATGCCGTGCGGGCAGGACACCTCGCCGGGCTTGCTTCCCGGGCGCGCCACGATGCGCTTCCACTCGCCTGCGGGAGAGAAGGCGTGGATGAAGCTCGCGCCGTAGCCGTCGCCCACGAAGACCGTGCCGTCCGGGCCGAAGGCGACGTTGGTCGGGCACCACTGCCCGGGATTCTCGTAGGCCTTGCTCTCCATCGGGCAGCCGGCCTCCCAGACCACCGAGCCGTCGAGCCGCGTCTTCACCACCAGGCGCCGCCCGGTGTCGCAGTGGTAGAGGAACTGCTCGCCACCCTCATCGGCCAGGTCGAGGCCATGCGCCCCGCCCGCGAACTGCGGGCCGAAGCTGCGCAGGAAGCGGCCGCCGCGGTCGTACACCAGCACGGCGTCCTTGAGCGTGCTGGACGGGTGCACCGTGTGCGCGAGGTAGATGTTGCCCGCGCGGTCCTGCGCCACGCCGTGCGTGTCGCCGAAGGCGCAGCCGGGCGGCGGAACGAGCCAGTCGTGGAACACCTCGAAGCGGGCGCTGCCCTCGCCGACCACGAGCGGCGCGGCGGGCGCGCCCGGGGCGGCGGCGGCAGCGCC
>JBEITQ010000221.1:0-3107 GCA_040374835.1 Phycisphaeraceae bacterium
ACGAACCACACGCCGGTGTCGTTGGTGCCGGCGGTGATGCCGGGACCTGTCATGTAGCCCGAGGCGATCACGCCGCCGTTCGCGGCCATGTTGTTCGCGCTGACGAGCGAGTTGTTCGCGCTCCCGGCGCGGGAGATGACCGCATCCAGCGGGCTGTTGCCGGGAACGCCCGAGTTGTTGCGGGCGATGATCGACCACGGAGCACCCGCGGCGCGAACCTGGACGAGGTGGTTGGCCGTCGCCCCGGTGTTGGTGATGCCTGCACCGGCGATCTGGCCGCGGAAGCTCACCACGCCGTTGGCGTCGATGGTCGGGTTGTTGAAGGTGTTGGGCACCCACACCGCGCCGGCGATTCCCGTGATGTTGGCGGAGGACACGCCATCGCCGACGGTGAGGACCTGCCACGTGCCGTCGCCGACGGCCGCCGGCGCAAGCATGAGGGCGAACGCGGAGATCGGCACGCGGTTGAGCTTCTTCATGGAAGGGCCTTGAGAGAGGGGGCGCGGCAACGGCAACCGCTCCGGGAGGGACCGGAGGCTGCACCTAAAGTAATCCTTGCTGCAGCACAAACAAACTTCCTTAGGGAAAATCGGCGCAGATTCTTGGGTGTTGTTATTGGCGAGTAGTCGGGCCGATCGCTAGCCTGCCCCGCCTTGAAGAACCCGCTCCTGTCCCCCGAACTGCGAGAGCTGCTCGAGGCAGGCGACTCGGCCACGCTGGTCGACTTCTGCACCGAGATGCACCCGCGCACGGTGGCGGAGGTGATCGGGGACCTCGACCCGGCCGAGCGGCTGAAGGTGCTCTCGCTGCTGCCGGCGTCCCTGCGCGCCGACGTCGTGAGCGAGATGGACCTCGAGGAGCAGGCCGAGCTGGCCGACGAGGCCACCGCCAAGGAACTCGCCTCGTTCCTCGACGAGATGCTCGCCGACGACCGCGTCGACTTCGTGCAGCGGCTCGATCCGGCGGTCCGCGACCAGGTGCTGCCGCTCCTCGAGCGCGCGGCCCGCGAGGACGTGAAGCGCCTCCTGTCGCAGGCGCAGGGCACGGTCGGCGCGCGGATGAACACCGACTTCGCGAAGATCCCGCCGGGCCTCACGGCCTCGCAGGCGATCGGCCGCCTCCGCCAGCAGGCCGGGCGGAAGGAGACCATCTACTACTCCTACGTGGTCGACGACGCCGACCGCATGCTCGGCGTGGTGAGCCTCAAGGAACTGGTGCTCGCGAAGCCGGAGGCGCCGGTCGCGGAGCTGATGTCGACCCAGCTGGTCTCGGTGCGCGCCGCCGACGACCAGGAGCTGGCCGCGAAGGTGCTGAACTCCTACGACCTGCTCGCGCTGCCCGTGGTGGACGACCAAGGCCGGATCGTCGGCATCCTGACCTACGACGACGTCGCCGACATCATCCAGGCCGAGACCACCGAGGACATCGCCAAGATCGGCGCCGTCGCCGCGGCCGTCGACGACGAGCCGTACCTGCGCACGCCGGTCATGTCGCACGTTCGGCGCCGGGCGGGATGGATCGTGGCCCTGGCCGTCGTGCAGCTGGCGACGACGTGGGTGATCGGCTCGTACCAGGCGACGATCGGCTCGGCGCTCGTGCTCGCCGCCTACATCCCGATGGTGATGGCGACCGGCGGCAACATCGGCGCGCAGAGCTCGACCGTGCTCATCCGCTCGATCGCGCTCGGCGAGGTGGTGCCGGCGGACTGGTGGCGCGTCGCGCTGCGGGAGCTGTCGATCGCGTCGCTCCTCGGGATCGCGACCGTGGGCGTCGCCTTCCTCAAGGTGTGGTTCTTCACCGCGCCGGACCAGGTTCCCGCCGAGATCGGGCTGGGCGCGGTGGCGGGCGTCGTGGCGCTGGCGGTCGCGGCGCAGACCGTGACGAGCGCGGTGGTCGGCGGGCTGCTGCCGATCGGGGCACGGGCGCTCTCGATCGACCCCGCGGTGGTCGCGACGCCGGCGATCACGACGATCGTTGACGTCAGCGGCCTCCTCATCTACTTCACGCTCGCCGCCCGGCTGCTCGGGCTCGCGGGCTGATTCGCTGCCGATAATCGGGCGAGGCGACGGCCGCCGCGGCGCTTCCGCAGACGCCCGGGCCTCGCTATCCTGTCCCGTCTGCCTCCAGCCGAGGCGAGGAACAGCCCATGAAGCCCGAGACCCATCCCACGTGGGACCCCGAGTGCAAGGTCTTCTACCGAGGCCAGCACGTCATGACCGTCGGCGCGACGGTGCCCGAACTCAACGTCGAGGTATGGTCGGGCTCGCACCCGTTCTACACCGGCCAGAAGACCTTCATCGACACCGCCGGCCGCGTCGAGCGCTTCCAGCGCAAGTTCAGCGGCGACTACTTCAAGAAGGACGGCGACAAGAAGGCCGCCGCCCCCGCGAAGGCACCCGCCAAGAAGTAGCGGCTCCCGCCCGATCCAACGACCGCGCCCCCGATCCAGGGCGCGGTTGTTCGTTTTGCGGCCTTCGCCCTGCCACGCGCGCATGCTCCAGGAACTCCCCGACAACCTCCGACGCACGCTCGACGGCATGGCGCGCGAGTTCCACGCGGCCGCGGACGCGATGCTCGATCCCGCCGTGCTGTCCGACCATCGGCGCGTGCGGGCGCTGACGGCCAAGCGCGGCGCGCTCGAGCCGGTGGTGACGCGGTGGGATGCCTGGTGCGCGATGGAGCGCGAGGCGCGGGAACTGGAGTCCATCGCGTCGGCGGGCGATTCGGAACTGGCCGACATGGCGCGCGGCGAGCTGCCCGGCCTGCGCGCCCGCGCGGCGGCGGTGATGCAGGACCTCGAGCGGCGCCTCGTGACGAGCGACGACGAGCGGATCGGCGCGGTGATCCTGGAGATCCGAGCCGGGGTCGGCGGCGACGAGGCCGCACTCTGGGCGGGCGACCTGCTCGAGATGTACCGGCGTGCGGCCGCGCGGCGGGGATGGTCGTGGGAAGAGATGGACGTGCGCCCGGGCGACGCGGGCGGCGTGACGCAGGCGATCGTGGAAGTGTCGGGCGGCGGCGTGTGGAGCGCCCTCGGCTACGAGGCGGGCACGCACCAGGTGAAGCGCGTGCCGAAGACCGAGGCACAGGGGCGCGTTCACACCAGC
>JBEITQ010000150.1:0-5112 GCA_040374835.1 Phycisphaeraceae bacterium
CCGGCGGGCCCGGCGGCGAGGCGCGCCTGGCAGGCCCGGTGCGCACGAGCGTCGCCCCGGGGCAGACCGGGCTCGAGGTGGTGACCTGGCAGGTCCGCCACGACCGCGCGCGCTTCCAGGAGGCCATGCGCCGGCACGGCGTTCCCGCGGTCGGCGCGCTCGACGAGCTGGCGCTGCGGCGGAACGGCTTCGTGGTGGCAGCAGTGCGCGCGGACCGGCTGGACGAGCTGCGCGACGACCTCGGCGGCAGCGGCATGGACATCCGGCGCTGGATGGGCACCACGCCGTCCTGGCGCGAGCTGGCGGTGGCGCGTCCCGCGGGCACCATGCTCGAGGTGGACGGACTCGCGCGCGAGCGCCCGGGCGCGACGCTGCGGCTCATGGTCCGGACGTGGCCGCTCCCGATGGAGGACGGCACCCGCATCGCCGTCGAGATCGTGCCGCAGGTGGTGACCGACGAACTGCAGGCAAGCCTCGTGCGCAACGCCGGGAGGCTGGCGGGCGAGACGATCCCCAGCTGCGCGGCGGGACTCGAGCTCGAGCGCGACGTGGCGTGGATCGTCACGTGCGACCCGGGGGCCTTCGTCGAGACCGACGCCGAGGCGCCGACGCGCGCGCGCGAGGCCGCCGCGCGCCACGGCCCGCCGTCGCCGGAACCGACGCCGCACTCCGGCAAGGTGGGCGCGAGGATCGCCACGCTGGGCACGGCACTCCTCCTGCCTGCCCCCGAGCGGGCGCATGCCGGCGTCACGGCGCAGCAGACGGTCCTGGTGCTGGTGCCCCACCTGGACGCGAGCCCGTTTCCCGAAGCGCCTCCCTCGGAGGAGCCGATGACGGGAAAGACGCCATGAGCCCGGACCCCTTCATGCCCGCCCCCGCCCGGCCCGAGGGCGGCCGTCCCCGCCGGCTGCGCGGCGGACGGCTGCGCCGCCGCGGCGAGCGCGCGATCCCAGGCGTGAAGGTGCTGCCGACCGCGATGACGCTCGCCAACCTGGTGTGCGGCTTCGCGGCCATCTACTACTCGGCGCGCGCGGGCGAGAGCGGCGGCCCGACGCCCTTCGGCTGGCACCCGCTCACGGTGGCGGGCGTGCTCGTGTTCCTCGGCATGGCCTTCGACGCGGTCGACGGGTCGCTTGCGCGCCTGACGCGCTCGACGAGCGACCTCGGGGCGCAGCTCGACTCGCTGGCGGACGTCGTGACCTTCGGCGTGGCGCCGGCCTTCATGATGCTGCGGCTGGTGAGCCTCTACTACGGTCCGGGGGAGATCATCCTGGGGCCCGACAGCGGCAACCTCTACGCGCGGCTCTGCTGGTCGGTGGCGGCGATCTACATCTGCTGCACCGCGCTGCGCCTGGCGCGATTCAACGTCGAGACGGCCAGCGCCGACGAGGACGACCACCTGTGGTTCAAGGGGTTGCCGTCGCCCGGCGCCGGCGGCGCGGTGGCGAGCCTGACGCTCCTGCACCAGCACCTGGTGCTCGTGACGTGGAAGGACGAGCTGCCGCCCGGCTTCGGCCCGGCCAGCGCGCTCGTCATCCCGGCGGCCACCCTGCTCTGCGCCTTCGCGATGGTGAGCCGGGTGCGCTACCCGCACTTCGTCAACCGCTACCTGAAGGGCCGGAAGCCCGTCCCGGCGGTGGCCATCGGCCTGATGATCGTGGCCACCGCGGTGTGGTGGTTCCACGAGGCGCTCGCCATCGCCATGACCGCCTACGCCCTGAGCGGGCCGGCGACCGCGCTGGTGCGGCGCCCCGCGGCGGCACCGCCCGGTGCCCCGCCCGACGGCGGTACGGGCCCGGAATTGATGCGCTAGGCTTCGGCGAGCCGACAAGGATCGTCGACCAATGCGCATTTCGAACTCCCTGACGTCCGGACTGCTCGCCTCCTTCCTGGTCGCGACGGGTGCCGCGTCGTTGGCCTGTGCCGGCGCGCCGACGCGGGCCGCCGCACCGGTGCGTGCCACCGCCGACCTCGGCGCCGCCGTCCGTGCCGCGGTGGAGGCAAGCGGGCTGCGCGGATCGACGGTGTCCGTGTCCGTGCGCGACGTCGCCAGCGGCAAGATCGTGGCCGACGTCGATGGCGGCACCGCGATGGTGCCGGCAAGCAACATGAAGGTGCTGACCACCGGCGCGGCCCTGCACGTCCTGGGCGCGGACTGGAAGTTCCGCACCCGGATGGTGCGCGACGGCGACCGCCTGGTGGTGGTGGGCGACGGCGACCCGTCGCTCGGGGACCCCGAGTTCCTCGCGCGCATGCAGCACACCACGGCCGACGGCACGCGCCGTGCGGGCCTGACCACCGAGCAGCTCGTCGATACGTGGGTGAACGCCGCGCGGCGCGCGGGCATCGACCGGGTGAGCGAGGTGATCGTCGACGACCGGGTGTTCGACCGGCAGTTCGTGCACCCCTCCTGGCCGGCGGACCAGCTCTCCAACAGCTACTGCGCGGAAGTGGCGGGGCTCAACTTCCACGAGAACCTGATCGGCGCGGCCCTCACGCTCTCGGGCGGGCGCCCGGCCGTGTCGTCGACGCAGCCCGCGGCGCCGTGGATCAGCTTCGACCCCGGGCGCGCCACCGCCGACGGCGGCAAGCGCGCCTCGCAGACGATCGGCATCCTGCGCACCGAGGAGCCCTGGCGCTTCACGCTCTCAGGCAACATGAAGGCCGCGCCCGCGGAGCCGGTGAGCATCTGCGTGCAGAACATGCCCGAGTTCTTCGCCCGCTACGTGGGCGAGCGCCTGAGGCGCGCGGGCATCGCGTGCGCGTCGGTGCGCGTGGCGGCGCCCGCCGACCCGGACTTCTCCGGGGACTCGGTGGGCCCCGAGATCGTCATGCCGATCGGCGAGGTGGTTCGCCGCTGCAACACCGAGAGCCACAACCTGTACGCCGAAGCGCTCCTGAAGCGGATCGCCGCGGAGAAGCTGGGCAAGCCCGGCAGCTGGACGGGCGGCGCACGGGCGCTTGCCGCGGTGGTCGACGAGCGCCTCGGTGCCGGCATCGCGGCCAAGGCACTCGTGGTGTCCGACGGCAGCGGCCTGTCGCGAGACAACCGCGTGGCGCCCGGGCTCGTCACGGCGTGGCTTCGGTCGATCGCCAACGAGGAGCGCATCGCGGCGCCGTTCATCGCCAGCCTGGCGGTGGCCGGCGAGACGGGCACGGTCCGCAAGCGCTTCGACACGCTCGACACGTCGCGCGTGTTCGTCCCGTGCAAGACCGGCTACATCAACGGCACCAGCTGCCTGTCGGGCTACGTCGGGGCGCCGGGCGCGACGCCGCGCTGGGCGTTCAGCGTCATGTGCAACGACCTGACGAAGACGAAGGAGGGCGTGGCCAAGGCCAAGGCGCTCCAGGAGCGCGTGGTGATGATCCTGGCGGGGGCCATGTGACGCGCCTCGGGCGATGGCTGTCGCCCGGCGTTCGGTTCGAGGGCGGTGCGGCCGCGCGGCACTGCGCGCGGTGCAACTACGAATGCCGCGGCGCCGAGGCCACGCGCTGCAGCGAGTGCGGGGCGGAGATCGACCCGGGGACCGGGCGCGGGCTGCGGCCGACGGCGCCGGGGGCGCTGGCGCAGGCGCTGATGCGTGCCCCGGGGCTGCCCATGCTCGCCTGCGGGCTGGCGGCGGCTGCCGCCTGGGCGTGGGGACGCTCGGTGCCGACGGGCTACTTCGGCTGGGAACTGACTTCCGCGGCGGCGCTGGTGCTGCTCGCGGGCACCTACCTGCTGCGCATGCTGGCGGCCGGGTTTGCATCCAACCGGAACGGCCGCCTGGCCGACTGCGCGCGCCAGCGCGGGTGGTGGGCGGTCCCCGTGGCGTGCATCGCCGCCGTTGCCGTCGCGCTGTCGCCGCTTCCGGTGCACGCGGGATTCCGGATGCGCCGCGGCGAGCTGGATGCGCTGGCGGCGCTCTGGACCGCGGGCGATCTCGACGGACTGCGTGCGCGGTCGAACGCGCTGGGCGCGAGCGGCGGCCTGCGGGTGATGTTCGAGGCGGACGGTCGGCCGGCGGCGCCGATCGACCTCGGGCACGGGATGCTCAGGCCGCTCGTCCGTGACGGTGCCGAGGCCGACTGGCGCGGGTTCGCCGTCGAGGTTCCCGGGACGGGCTTCCTGTTCGAGACCGGCGGATACGTCTACCTGCCGGACCTGGCGGAAGACCAGGTCCCCGCGAATGCCCGCATCTCCCCGCTCGGCGGCGGGTGGTGGCAGGGCATCGTGTGGCATGACTGAGCGCTGAATGCCGCTCAGTCCGCGGACGTCCAGGGGTCGACCAGGTCGAGCCCCGTCCCCTCGAAGTGGCGGCCGTTGCGCGTCGCCAGGCGCCCCCGCGCCGCGGACACGATCCCCGCGATCTGGACGTCGCGGACGTCGATCGGACGCCCCCGTGCGGCGAGCGTCGAGGCGATGGATGCCGCCGCCCCGGCGGCACCTGGGTCGAAGTCGAGCACCCGCCCCGCGAGGTCCTCGGCGACCACGAGCTCGAAGGCCTGCCGGAGCGCCTCGCGACGACGGCCCCGCGGCATCCGCTCGAGCCCGAACTGCACCTCGAACAGCGTGATCGACGTCGTCCAGATGGACGATGCGGGCTGCCGATCGATCCACTGGATGACCGCAGGGTCCGGCTCGCGGCGCATGAGCGCCGACAGGACGTTCGTGTCGAGGACGATCATCGCCGCAAGGCCGCCGGAACGGCCGGCGTACCGCGGAGTTCGTCGATCTCCGAATCGAACCCGACCTTCGCGAACCGAGCGGCGATCCGGCGGCCGATCGGCTGATCCACCCGACCGCCCGCCGCCACGGCGGCCCGGAGGATGAGCCGCACCTCCTCCTCCATGCTGCGGCCATGGCGCGCCGCCCGGGCGCGGAGGCGCTCGCGCACCGCCTCTTCGAGGTTTCGGACAATGATCTGGGCCACGGGCACATGATAGCGTGCTAGCATTTACCTGTCAAGCATAGGGGTGCACCTGGTCGGCTCATTTCGATGCGGCGTTTTTTCGACGCAGCCGGAACCTCAACCACCCCGCCCTAGACTCCGGCCATGCGGATGGACCCGCCGGCTCCCGCGCAGGATGCGCCCGGCATCGCCTTGGCGGGCGGTGCGGCGGGAGCAGTCG
>JBEITQ010000138.1:0-5760 GCA_040374835.1 Phycisphaeraceae bacterium
CGGACCTGGCGCGCCAGGCGCAGCAGCGCGAGCGCGGGCTCGGCGGCCTGCGTGGCCGCCATGCGGGCGCGCGCGACGCGCTCGGCGTCGGCGATCGGCATCCAGCTGGACATCGCGCGCGGTCCGGCGGCGATCATCTGGTCGCCGGCCAGCAGCACGTTCGCGTTGCCGGCGGCGGGGACGCGCAGCAGCTCGGTGCCCGAGGCGGCATCCAGCACCAGCACGTCGGTCGCGGTGGGCACCGCGACGACGGGCGCACCGCCGCCGGTGCGCGCCGCGAGCTGGACGCGGCCCTGCGGACGCTCGGCCACGGCGTGGATTGCGGGCCACGACCAGCGGACCTTCGCGGGATCGGCGGCGTCGATGCACACCACGGACTCGCCCACCAGAAGCACGCTGCCCGACGCCGCGTCGCCAAGCGCATAAGCGGGCGTGCGGACGGGCGCGTCGGCGCCGGTCGGAAGCGACGCGACGGACTCGCCGGTGCGCGCATCGAGCACCTCGACGCGGCCCCGGTCGGGCGAGACGGCGAAGACGCGCCCCGCCGCGACGGCGGGGGTCGACGAATCCCAGGGCTCGGTGCGCGCACCGGCGTCGCGGACGGGCACCGGGAGCCGACGCAGCCAGCGCACGGAGCCGTCGCCCGGCTCGATGGCCGAGACGGCGCCGGTGCCGGTCGCCATGTAGATGATGCCGCCCGCGAGCACGGGGCTGTCCGACGTGCGCGCGGGCCCGAAGCGGATGCTGCCGCTGGTGGCCAGCACGCGCGACCACGCGGGCGGGCGCGGGTGGTCCAGGTCCAGCGCGAAGATCCAGCTGACGCTCTCCAGGCGCACGGTGGCGCGGCGCGCGGCGACGACGACGAGCCCGTCGACGATGATCGGCTGCCCCTGCGGAACAAGGCCTTCGAGGTCGGTACGTCCCTCCAAGCGGTCGGCGCGCACGTCCCACCGCACCGCGCCGCTCGCGGCGTCCAGGCAGGTGACGCGCCCGTTCCCCGGCCGCGAGAGCAGGCCCGGCTGCGAGGCGAACGACACCACCGATCCCTCGCCGACCGCGGTGAACTTCAGCCCTCCGTCGGTGCTGTCGGCGTTCGCGACCTCGGCGCCGTGCGTCCACGCGGGACGGCCGCTCAGGCGGTCGACCGCGACCAGGCCACCGCCATCGTCGACGTAGACGCGTTCGGCGTCCGCGGCCGGGGCGGCCATCGGGCGCGGCAGGCGCGGTGCGGTGACCGTGCTCGGCTGGCTGACGCCGCCGAGCCCGACAGTCGGCATGACGATCGGGGCCAGCAACGGCACCGACCAGGTCTGGCTCCACTCGCGCGAGGCGGCGGGATCGAACGAGCCCGGCAGGCCGACGCCGTACGACGCGGCGGCCGGCACGGCAGGAACCTGCCCCATCCGCCGTGCGATGGCGCGGGCCTCGTCGGCAGAGACGCCGGCGACGCGTCCGGAATCGGCATCGGCGGCGAGCGTCCGGGCACGCGCACGGGCGGCCTCGGCCGCGGCCGTGTCGCCCACGCGCGACGCGGCGAGCGCCTGCATCACCGCGTGGTGCAGCGCGCGGCGGCCCGACAGAAGGTCGTGGTCCTCGACGCGCGCCAGCAGCGCGGCCGCGGTCGCGAAGCGCCCGCCGGCGATCGCCGACTGCGCCACGCGCAGGGCCGCCTCAAGACCGGCCTCGGTGTCGACGCGCGTGAGCACGAGCGACGCCAGCTCGTCGCGCGCAAGCGCCTCGGCAGCCGGCGGTCCGGCCTCGGCACGGAACGCGGCGCGCAGCGCGGCGTCGTCGCGCAGCATGCGGTGGATGCGCGCAGCCACCGGCACGAAGAGGTCCGGCGAAGAGGACGAGCGAACCAGCCGCTGCGCACCGCCGTCGAGCGCCTGCAGCAGGAGCCGCACGGCCTCGCGCGGGTTCGCGCGCGCCTGATCGCCGGCCTGGTCGACCAGGAGCTGCAGCGATGGGGCATCGTCGACGGCGGGGATGCCGAGCTCCTGCGCAGCCGCCGGAGGCGCAGCGAGCAGGCACGCGGCGGCCGCGACCAGCGCGGCACGGGACGAACGGATGAGCGGATGGCGGCGCAGCATGGGGCCGCGCCACGGGGTGGGGGGCGCGGTGCTACATTCTGTCACCGATGGCCGCTTCCCGTCCAATGCCCCGCCCGCTTTCCGCCGGGATTGCGCTCGTCGCGGCGCTCCTGGCCGGGTGCGCGCTCGACCCCGCGGTGAACCACACCGGGGCCCAGAGGATCGAGTCCGGCGCCGAGGCCACCGCGGTCGAGGTCAAGCTGGTCCTTGACAACCCCAACGACGCGCCGCTCGAGCTGATCACGTGGGAGTACTCCCTGCAGATCGACGGCCGGACCGCCTACTCGGGCACGTGGATGGCGTCTCTGACGCTGCCGCCGAAGGTGCCCATGACCACCGAGCTTCCCGCAGTGGTGCCCGCATCGTTCGGCGACCTCTCGAATGTCCCGTGGCGCATCGAGGGATCCTTCGCCTACCGGGCCACGCGGCAGATCGACCGGCTGCTGTACCAGCTGGGCATCACGCGGCTCCACGGCACGTTCTCGGCATCGGGGACCGGATTCGCGGAGCCCCCGCCGAAGCCGGCCGCGAAGCCGGGGGGGGCCGCCGCGGCAGAGCCGCCTTCCCCGAAGCCGCCCTCGAAGTGACCGCCCGAAACGGGGTTCAGCGCTGCGGCAGCGCGGCCGCACGCGCCGCCGCACGCGCCGCATGCCAGCGGATGAGCCGCTCGTGGACGCCCAGCGCACGCGGGTCGTCCGCGGCCAGGCCCTCGCACGAGAGCCGGCGGTACATGCCGTCGGGGAGCATCTCCCACGAGGACCGCCGATCGTCGAGCGTGATCCGCAGGATCTCCCACAGCTCGGCGCGCGCATGCGGGTCCAGCACCGGCGCCGCGGCCTCGACGCGCGTCTGCAGGTTGCGGTACATCCAGTCGGCGCTGCCGATGAGGAAGTCGCCCTTCAGCGGGTCGTCCTGGCCGTTCCCGAACCAGAAGATGCGGCTGTGCTCGAGGAAGCGCCCCACCACGGACCGGATGCGGATGTTCTCGCTGAGGCCGGACACGCCGGGCCGCAGGCAGCAGAAGCCGCGCACGACCAGGTCGACCGAGACGCCCGACTGGCTGGCGCGGTACAGCGCGTCCATCACGCCGCGGTCCTCCAGCTGGTTCATCTTGGCGATGATCCGTCCCTGCCCGCCGGCGCGCGCGATCTGCGTCTCGCGCTCGATCAGGTCCAGGAAGCGGCGCTTCATGGTGACCGGCGCGACCAGCAGCTGCGCGTACTCCTTCTGGCGCGACCGGCCGGTCATGTAGTTGAACAGGTTGACCAGGTCCTCGGTGATCTCGGGGTTCGCCGTCAGGATCCCGACGTCCTCGTAGGCGCGCGCGGTGCGGCTGTTGTAGTTGCCGGTGCCGATGTGCGCGTAGGAGCGGAGCATGCCATCCTCCTCGCGGACCACCAGCGCGGTCTTGGTGTGCGTCTTGTAGCCGACGACGCCGTACGCGACGTGCACGCCGGCGTCCTCCAGCTTGCGCGCCCAGAGGATGTTGCGGGCCTCGTCGAAGCGCGCACGGAGCTCGACCAGCACCGCGACCTGCTTGCCGCTCTCGGCGGCGCGGATCAGGCTGGAGACGAAGGAGCTGTCGCCCGACGTCCGGTACAGGCTCTGCTTGATGCACAGCACCTTCGGGTCGGCGGCCGCATCCTCGATGAACTTCTCGACGGACCGGTCGAACGACTCGTACGGGTGGTGCAGCAGGATGTCGCCCTGCCGGATCGCGGCGAAGATGTCGTCGTCGTCGCGGTCGATGCGCTCGGGCGCGAGCGGGACCAGGCGGGGCCAGTGCAGTTCGGGCCGGTCGAGGTCGGCGACCTCGTTCAGCACGCCGTAGTCGACCAGGCCCTCGGTGTCGTAGACGTCCTCGGGGTCGACCTGCAGCTCGTCCATCAGGAAGCGCAGGATGCGCGGGTTCGCGCCGGACGCGACCTCCAGGCGCACCACGCGCGCGAAGCGGCGCTCCTTCAGGAGGTGCTGCGTGGCCTCGAGCAGGTCCTCGGTGTCCTCGGTGTCGCGCTCGACCTCGGCGTTGCGGGTGACGCGGAATGGCAGGACCTTCAGGATCTCCATCCCCGGGAACAGGTCGTCCAGGTTGTGCTCGACGATCTCCTGCACGCGGACGAAGTCGTTGCTGCCCTCGAAGCGGAAGAGCCGCGAGGGGATCTCGGGGACCTTGACGCGCGCGAAGAGCTGCTCGCTCTCGCCCGGGCGGCGCAGCATGACGCCCAGGGAGACGCTCATGTTCGAGATGAACGGGAAGCGGTGGCCGGGGTCGACGGCGAGCGGAGTGAGGATGGGGAAGAGCTGGCGACGGAACCACGCCTCGGCCTCGCCGCGCTGCAGGTCGGAGAGCTCCTGCCAGCGGAGCAGGCGGATGCCGCGCTCGGCCAGGCCGGGGATCGCGCTGCCGGTCAGGATCTCGGCCTGGCGATGGCCCAGCGACGCGACGCGCGCGCGGATCGCGTCCAGCTGCTGCTGCGGGCTGAGCGCCTCGGGCACGGGGCCGGAGAGGCCGGCCTCGATCTGCCGCTTCAGCGTGCCGACGCGCTTCATGAAGAACTCGTCCAGGTTGGCCGAGTAGATCGAGAGGAAGCGAACGCGCTCAAGCAGCGGCATGTCCGCGTCGGCCGCGACGTCCAGCACGCGCGCGTTGAACTCAAGCCACTCCAGGTCGCGGTTGAGGAAGCGCGAGGGATCGTTCGCGGCCACGAGTGCGGGAACGGGCACGTCCGGGCGCGCGGCGCCGGCGACGGGGATGCTGCCGGGGGCGTTCACGGCTCGGCTCCGCCCGGGGCGAAGGGATCGATGTACGTGGCGACGCAGCCGGGTGCCTCGGAGACGCTGACCGACCGCACGCGCACGCCGCGCGGCAGGGCCGGCGCCAGGTTGACCGCGATGTACTGCGCCACCAGTTCCGCGGAGGGGTTCACACGGTCGAACGGCGGGCACTCGTTCAGGTTGCGGTTGTCGAAGCGCGAGAGGATCGCCTTGAGCGCGCGCTCCACCGCGTGGAAGTCGACCAGCAGGCCGTCGGCGTCCAGGCTTGCGCCGGCCAGCGTCGCCTGCACGCGCCAGTTGTGGCCGTGGAGGGTCTCGCGCACCCCGCGGAGGACCAGGGCGTGCGCTGCGCAGAAGGTGTGCTCGATCCGGACCAGATACATGGAAAAAGCGAGTATAGCCACGCGCTTTCTCGGCCCCGCCTACCCTGCACGCTGCCATGTCCACCGACGAAGCCCCGCTCATGCTCAGCGTCTCCGGTGCCCGCGGAATCGTGGGCCGCACGATGACCCCCGAGGTCGCCGCCGCGTACGGCGGCGCCTTCGGGTCCTTCCTGAAGGCGACCACCGGCAAGGCGCGCCCGCGCGTCGTCGTGGGGCGCGACGGCCGCATCAGCGGGCCCCCGCTCGCCGCGGCCGCGATCGGCGGCCTCACCGCGACCGGCTGCGACGTGATCGACATCGGCGTCGCGATGACGCCGACCGTGGGCGTGATGATCGGCCACCACCGCGCCGACGGCGGCCTGACGGTCACCGCGAGCCACAACCCGATCCAGTGGAACGGCATCACGTGCCTCGACGGCGATGGGCTGGCGCCGCCGCCCGCGATCGCGAAGGAGATCGTCGACCGCTTCAAGGCGCGGCGCATCGACTGGTGCGGGCCGCTCGAGACGGGC
>JBEITQ010000061.1:0-9295 GCA_040374835.1 Phycisphaeraceae bacterium
GGCGACCTCGCGCGGCTCGACCGCGCCGAGCGCGCGCTCGACGCGATCGCGTCGTCGCTGCGCGAGCAGCCCGTCTCGGCGAGCGGTTCGGTGCTCGCGTCGCGCGCGCTCGCGGCCGCGCGCGAACGGATGGGCGCGTGAGGCACGCGTCGATGCGATAGGCTTCCCGGGCCCATGCCATTCACGGTCGCGCTCATCTCCACCGGCGGCACCATCGAGAAGACCTTCGACGAGCTGCACGGCGTGCTGCAGAACCAGGTCAGCGTGCTGGACGCGATCCTCGCGTCGCTCACGCTCGAGGGACTTTCCGTCGAGCGCGTGCCGCTGATGAACAAGGACAGCCTGGAGATGACCGAGGACGACCACGAGCTGATCGCGCGCGCCGCCCTGGAGTGCGCCGCGCGCGCCGACGGCGTGGTGGTGGTGCACGGCACCGACCGCCTGGCGGTGACGGGCGAGCGGATCCACGCGCGCCTGGCCTCGCCCGGCGCCCCGCGCCGCGCGGTGGTGCTCACCGGGGCCATGCGGCCCTACGAGCTCCGGCGCACCGACGCGGTGCAGAACCTGACCGAGGCGCTGTGCGCCGTGCAGCTGCTCGCGCCCGGCGCCTACGTCGCGATGCACGGGCGCGTGCTCGCGTTCCCCGGGGTCCGCAAGGACCACGGGCGCATGACCTTCGTCAGGGGCTGACGGCGCGCGCTCAGTGCGCGCCGTGGCCGGCGGCCTCCGCGTCGCTCAGGTGCATGCGCGCCTTGAGCCACGGCGAGATGGCGAAGAGGAGCACGGCCGAGGCCGCCGCGGCGATCGCGATCCCGCCGAACACGTCGCCGTAGACGCCCACCGTCTCGGTGGGCGGCGGCACCGTGGCGCCCTCGCCGCCCTCGCTGACGCCGGTCAGTCCGGCGATCGCGGCCGCGACGAGGTGGCTGAACGCGGTGGCCAGGAACCAGGCGCCCATGATGGTGCTGGCGATCGCGGCGGGCGAGAGCTTGGTCACGAGCGACAGGCCCACCGGGGAGAGGCACAGCTCGCCCGTGGTCTGCAGCAGGTATCCGAGCAGCAGCCACTGCATGGCCGTCATGCCGTTGCCGTCGGCGGAGCGTGCGCCCATCCAGAAGCAGGCGAACCCGGCGGCGAGCTGCAGCAGTCCCAGCGCGAACTTCACGCCGGCACTCGGGTCGCGTCGGCCGAGCGCCCCCCACAGCCAGCTGAAGACCGGCCCGAACAGCAGGATGAACGTCGGGTTGGCCGCCTGGAAGACGCTCGCCTTGACCTCGTCGCCGCCCACGACGAGGCCCTTGGCCACGTCCTCGGCGTCGGCGGTGAAGGTGATCCGTCCCTCGGGCAGGGCGTCCTTCTGCGCCTTCTGCGCGACCTCGATGTCGGTGAGGGTCCACGTCCTGCCGTTGACGTCGACGCCCAGGAACTCCTGCGTGACCACGACGTCGGCGTAGACCTGTCCCTCTCGCACGTCGGTGCCGCCGACCACGCGGTCGACGTTTCGGTCCGTGAAATTGTTGACGCTCGAGCCGGCCTGCTCGAAGAACGCCCAGAACAGCATGCTGAAGAAGCAGAGCACGAGCACCACCGTCAGGCGGTCCCGGACGATCCGGTCGCTCCGCAGGGCGGTGGCGATGATCGACCCGAAGGCGATCACGCCGACCAGGTTCAGCATCCAGGTCGCGTAGGTGTTGTGGGAGACGAGGAGCGCGATCGGCGCGACCGCGGCCAGCGTTCCCGCCATGATCGGCAGCACGAACCGGGGACGGACCGCGTTGCCCTGGGCGTCCCGCGGCGCGCCGGTCCCCTCGGGCAGGCCGCCCGACGACAGCTTCACGAAGCTCACCGCGCCGGCCCCCAGCAGGGCGACCGCGATCGGGATGTTGAGCAGCGTCTGCGTCCGGTCGTCCTTGGAGAACCAGAACATCGTGACCACGATGGCGAGCGACGCCAGCAGGATCAGCGCGCGCGCAAGCCCGCGGGGCACCACGAAGGTGACGAGCCCGAGCAGCATGCCCAGCGTCGCCAGCCCGAACCCGTAGTGCCAGCCCACCGTCTCGCCGATGTAGCCGCACACGAGCGGCGCGAGCGCCGCGCCGAGGTTGATGCCCATGTAGAAGATGGTGAAGCCCGCGTCGCGCTTGGTGCTGGCCGCCGGGTACAGCGAGCCCACCATCGTCGAGATGTTGGGCTTGAAGAACCCGTTGCCGACGATGAGGAGCCCCAGCGCGCCGAAGAGCGCCCATTCCTGCTCGACGGCCATCAGCAGGTGGCCGCCGGCCATCAGGAGACCGCCCCAGATGACCGCGAGGCGCGCACCGAGGTAGCGGTCGGCCAGGATGCCGCCGAGGTACGGCGTCGCGTAGACGAGCGCGCCGTACGCGCCGTAGATCGCGTAGGCGCGCTTGTCGTCGGCGTGCAGGAACCCCTTGATCAGGTAGAAGGTGAGCAGGGCGCGCATCCCGTAGAACGAGAAGCGTTCCCACATCTCCACGAAGAACAGGAGGAAGAGGCCCGGCGGGTGCGAGTCCGCGGGACCGGCCGATGCGCGCAGCGTGGCGTTCGTCATCGGGGGCGAAGTGTAGAGTGGAGTCGATGGGATCGCCCGAGCACGCCGTTGCCGCGGGTCGGCTCGTGCCGCTGCGGCGCCCGCCGCTCCTGTCCGTCGTCGAGGGGCCGTTCGTCCCCGAGCGCGCCACGCTCGACGAGGTCGACCGCGCGTGGGAAGCGCTGGTCCGGCGCGTGCCGCGGGCCTTCGACGGCCCGATGCTCCATGTGCTGGGAACGAGCCGAAACGGCCACGGCGGGGTCACGATCCACTGCACCCCCTCGAGCTACCGATTCCACGCCGTGATGCACGAGGGACTGGACACCGGCATGCGGCCGCTGGGGGTGAAGGCCATCACCTTCGGGCCGGACGGCCGCGTGGTCATGGGCCGCCGCGGCATGGGCACCCTCAATTACCCGGGCCTGTGGGAGTTTGCGCCGGCGGGAACCATGGAGCCGGGCGTCTCGCCCGCCGAGATGATCCTCCGCGAGCTGGCCGAGGAGACCGGCTGGCGCGCGTCGCAGCCGCCGGCGCCGCGGGCGCTCCTCTTCGACCCCGTGACGCGGACCTGGGAGGTGGTGTTCACGATCGACGCCGAGCCCGGCGACGTGCAGGTGGAGCACTGGGAGTGCGCCGAGGTGCGCGCCGTGGTGCCGGGCGAGTGGCCGGGCGAGCTGTCGCCGGTCGCGCGTCAGATGATGCCGATCCTGGAGGCCGAGCGCCGTGCGCGCGGGCGCTGAGCCGTCGATCTCGGCGGCCGACGTCGTGCGCCGCGGGGCGCGCGAGGCGGTGGTCGTGAAGCCCGCGGGCCTGTCGAGCGAGGCACCGGGCGCGGGGCGGCCGGGCGGGCCGCGCACGCTCGTGGAGCAGGCGCGCGCGATCCTCGGGTGGCCGGACGCGCAGCTGCCGCACCGGCTCGACCGGCCGACGCGCGGGTTCGTCGTGGTGGCGCGGGACCGCGCGGCCGTGGCCGAGCACAACGAATCGATCCGCGCCGGCGCGTGGACCAAGCGATACCTCGCGCGCCTGCGGCCGGCTGCGGGCATCGACCTGCACGCGCTGGTGGGCGAGCACCGCACGTACCTGCGCCGCGAGGGCGCGGTGGCGCGCGTGGTGCGCTCGGGCGGCGACCCGTCGCACCTCTCGGTCGAGGCGGTCGCGCCTTCGCCCGGCCGGCCCGGCGAGTTCCATGCGATCGTGCTGCTCGGCACGGGCCGCTACCACCAGATCCGGGCGATGCTCGCGCACCTCGGGGCGCCGCTCGTCGGCGACCGCGACTACGGAGGCGCGCCGGGGCCGATGTTCCTCGAGCATGCGTGGCTCGCGCATCCCTCGATCGACGACGGCGTGCGCGTCGTCGACTGGCGTCCGGAGGACCCCGGGCGCGAGCCCGTCGATCCGTCGCTGGTCGAGGCGCTCAGCGCGCGGGCGTGACGGCCGCCGCCGGCAGCCCGACCCAGCGCACCTTGCCGAGCCGGTTGGTGACGAACTGGCTGGCCGCGCGCCGCGTGGCGCGCGCGTTCTCCGCGTTCTCCAGCGCGCCCAGGGTGCCGGTCATCTCGGCCGGGCTCAGGAGGTCGACGAAGCCCGGCGTCTTGTCGACGAGCGAGATGCTCGAGCCGGTGATGTCGACCTCGATCTCGCGGTCGCCCGGGCGTCCGGCCGAGATGAACCCGAAGCCCCCGCCGACGTAGACGCCGACCTCGCCGTTTGACACCACCACGAAGCGGATCGAGAGGTTGGTCGAGCTCGGCTCGATCGGGGTCTTGCCCGGCCGCGGCCGCCACAGCACCTCGACGTGGAGGAAGCGCCCGTTGCGCGCGGTGCCGCGCGCGAGGTCCTCGTAGGGGATGTCGCTGAAGACCACCGTGGTCTGGGCGGGCTCGATGGCGAAGGTGCCCGTCTCGAACTGGCTGCTCAGACGGATCGCCGTGTCGCCCGCGCCGACGGCGTCGACCGTGCCCCCGGACTCGATGGAGCAGCCGGCGCAGCCGAGCGCCAGGGCCGCGGCGGCGGCCAGCGGCCTCATCGCCGGTCCCGCGAGAGGTCGCCCTCCGCGGCGGCGCGGTCGCCGCGCACGCTGCGCGCGGCCGGGGAATCGATGCCGAGCACCGAGAACGGGTCGCGCTCGGCGATCGAGCGAAGCGCCGTGCGCGGGATCGCGGGCAGCTGCGTGCCGTGCGCGAACGCGTTCACCGAGTACAGGTGCTCGATGGCCTTCGCGGGCTGCTCGTAGGGGAAGCCGCTGCCGAAGAAGAGCTTGTCGAGCACGCCCATCGCCTGCGCGCCCAGCAGCGCGGTGTAGAGCTGCCACGGCCGGCCCGCCACGCCGCTGATCTCGGCGAACACGTTCGGGTGCTTGATGAGCATCGCCAGGCACTCGTCGGTCCACGGCCAGCCGAGCTCGCCGATCACGATCCGCATCCTCGGGTGCGCGCGCGCCACCTCGTCGAGGCCGGTCGGGCGGTCGAACTCGAGCGTCCCGGCCGGCACCGGCGGGCCCGGGCGCAGGACGAAGAGCGGCAGGCCCAGCTCCTCGATGCGCGCGTAGAGGCGCATGGCGTCCGAGTGCGCCGGGTGGAAGCCCTGCGCGCTCGGGGAGATCGACACGCCGACGAGGCCGAGTTCGAGCGCGCGCTCGAGCTGCGCGCGTGCGTCCGGCGACATGGGATCGATGCCCGCGATGCCCGCGAGGCGCGCGGGGTTGGTGCGCACCACCTCGGCGACGAACTCGTTCGGGATGCCGGCGTCGAGCAGCCGGGACTGGAAGCCGTGGACGAGCGACGCGGCGACGGGCTCGGAGGCGCGTTCGTGGGCGGCGGCGGTCGATTCGAGGCGCGCACCCCGGGACGCCATCATCCGGCGCACCGCGGCGGCAGTCTCCCGGCCAAGCTGTTCCGGGGCGTTGAAGACGCGGGTGGCGCAGTCGACGATCATCGGGGTCATCCGTCCTTCCTGGACCCGGCCTGGGCGCGCGCGGTCCCTGCGCGGGCGTCGGTTCGAGCGGCTGGCAGTGTATCGGGATCGGCGGGCCGCTCGGCACGGTGGAGCGCACAGATGCCCATGGAGAGCGGCGTCCACGAGCAGCCGGCGAACCCAGCCGCGGCAAGCATGCTCGAGAGGTCCTGCGGCTGCGCAAAGGTGCTCACCGAGCGCGGCAGGTAGCGGTACGCGCCCGAGCGGTCGCGCGCGATCAGCGTGGCCGTGAGCGGCATCACGTGGCGCGTGTACGCGCCCCCGAGCCAGCGGATGACGGGGTTCGCCGGATCGCAGAACTCAAGCACCACCAGGCGACCGCCCGGGCGCAGGACGCGCAGGAACTCCGCGATCGCGCGTTCCGGATGCGCGACGTTGCGGATGCCGAAGGCGATCGAGACGGCGTCGAAGCTGCGGTCCGCGAACGGCAGCGCCATGGCGTCGCCCTGGACGTACTGGACGGCGGCGCGGCCCGGCCGTGCGGACGTGCGGGTGGCCTTGTGCCGGGCGATGTCGAGCATCTGGGGCGTGAAGTCGAGGCCCGTCACCTCGGCGGCGCCCGCGTCGGCGAAGGCCTCGGAGAGATCGCCGGTGCCGCAGGCGCAGTCGAGCACGCGGCTGCCGGGGCCGATTCCGGCCGCCCGGACCGCCGCCCGGCGCCAGCGCTGGTCCTGGAAGAAGGAGTGGACGCGGTTGTTCAGGTCGTAGCTGCGCGCGATCGCGGCGAACATCGCCTGCACCTTCCGGGCCTTCTCGGCGTCGGCGTGCGGGTCGCGCGCGAGCGCGTCCGGGGTCCAGACCGTGGCGTCCTTGGCCATTTGGGCGATGGTAGGCGCATTCCGGGACCTTCCCGGGGCGTCCAAGGCGGCCATAACGGCGCCAAAGGTGTCCGAGAACGGCCATGTGCGCATGGGCTGTCGCGAACGCGCCGACTGTCCCGATGCCACTCGTGCGCCGCCGTCCGCGGCACGACACGAAAGGCACCCACCACCATGCACCTCGAATCCACGATCGAACAGCTCTTCCACCTCGTCGCCTCCGGTGACCGCCGCCGCGCCCGCACCTTCGTCGCCGACCTGCTCGGCCGCGGCGTGCGCCCCGAGCGCCTGGCCAACGACGTGTTCTGGCCCGTGCACGAGATGCTGGTCAAGCTCTTCAAGCACGCGCAGATCTCGCGCCTCTCCTACAACTACGCCACGCGGACGCTCCGCCAGCTGGCCGACCAGGGTGCGCTGGCCTACGTCCGCGCGGAACGCCCGGCGGGCCGCGTGCTCCTGATGTGCGGCCCGACCGAGGGCGAGGAACTGGGCGCGCAGCTGGCCGTCGACCTGCTCGAGGCGGCCGGCTACGAGGTCTTCTTCGGCGGCGCCGGCGTCTCGAACGACGAGGTCATCGGCGAGCTCGCCCGCACCAAGCCGGCGGCCCTGGTGATGTGGGCCTCGGCGGCAGCCGACGCGCCGGCCATCCGCGGCCTGATCGACCAGCTGCGCGAGATCGGCGGCCACCCGAACCTGCGCATCGTGTGCGGCGGCGGCGTCTTCAACCGGGCCGAGGGCCTGGCCCAGGAGATCGGCGCCCATGCCACGGCCTCGACCCCGGCGGCGCTGGTGGCCGCCCTGAGCGCCCCGACCGACCCGACGCCCGCCGCGGCCACCCGGCCCACGGTCCGTCGGCTCCGCCAGGCGGCCTGACCGATCGCTCCTCTGACGATTGCACCCGCCCGCCGGCCACGACGGACCGGCGGGCGGGTGTTTTTTGGGGGCAGCCCCCGGGGCCGCCGCCGGGGAAGGGGGCCATCGGGGAATCGGCCCGCAACCGGGGGCGGGGCCGGCGGTACCTTGTGGCGCAGCATGCTCTCGAAGGAACGAGAGGCCCAGCTGATCCGGCGCGCCCAGCGCGGCGACGGATCGGCCGTGGAGGAACTGATCCGCGCCCACCAGGGTGCGCTCTATGCATTCATGCTCCGGCTCTGCCGCCGCGCCGACCTCGCCGAGGACATGGTGCAGGAGGCGTTCGTGCGGGTGCTGCGCAACATCGACCGCTTCGACCCGCGCTTCCGCTTCTCGACGTGGCTCTTCACGATCGCGCGCCGCCTCTGGGTGAACCACCAGCAGAAGCTGCGCCCCGAGAGCGAGGGCGACGGCGTGGCGGCGTGGGCGTCCGACGAGCCGCGGCCCGAGGACCTGATCGTGGAGGCCGAGCGCCGCGACCACGTGCGCCGGATCATCGACGTCGCGGTGTCGTGCCTGAACCCGATCCAGCGCGAGCTGGTGACCCTGTTCCACGACCGTGCATGGACCATCGAGGCGCTCAGCCGGCACTTCTCCCTTCCGGAGGGAACGATCAAGAGCCACCTGTTCCGTGCGCGCAAGCGCATGCAGGAGGCGATCACCCGCGACGAGTCCCTGGCCCGCCAGGCCGAGGAGGTCATGAAGTGACGCAGCACGACGCACGCGTTCCGGACGTGACCGAGGCCGTGATGGCGCGCCTGGGCTATGCCCGCGCGACCGACGCGGCCGAGGCGCGCCGCGTGCGGCTGCGCCGCCGCGCGCTCCGTGCCGCGCAGGCCGGGGTGGTGCTGGCGGCGTGCGCGCTGGGCGTGGCATGGTGGTCGTCGACGCGCCCCGCGCCGTCGCAGCCGCCGGTGGCCGACGCGCTGCGCGGTTCGGTGTCCGGCGGCGTCGAGGTGCTCGGCTCGCTGCGCCTCGGGATGCCGCGCGCCAAGGACGCCCCGGGCGTCCAGTCCGCAGATGCCGCCACGCCGGGAACCGCGGATCCCGCCACGGCGCCCGGAAGCTCCGGCGTCCGTCCGTTCTGAGCCATCGCGCGTCCATGGGACTGGCCCTCGCCGCGGTCGCCTGCGCTGCCGCCATGGCGGTCGCCGTGCCGCCCGGAGACGGCGCCTTCGGTGGGTTGTCGGTCGCGCCCGCCGACGCGCAGCTCGTGGTGCGCGTGCGCGACGGGCGCTCGCTGCGCTCCGACCCGGCGCTGGTGCCGCTCGAGGGCGCGCTGGCAGAGCTGGCGGGATCGCGCACGCTCGAGGAGGGCTGGGACCGGCTTGCCGAGACGCTGGGGCTCGCGCCGGATGCGCTGCTCGACCGCCTGTTCGGCACGGATGCCGTGTACGTCGAACGCGCCGCGACCGGCGCGGCCGCGGCCGAGTGGGCGATCGTCACGCGCACCGATCCCGCGTTCCACGCGGAGCTGATCGAGCGGCTCAAGCCGGCGGCGGCGGCAGGTGGGCAGGCGGTGCTCGAGGCGCAGCGCGCCACCGTCGCGTGGCGGCCGCCGTGGCTCGTGATCGGGCCGACGGGCCGCACGGGACTGATGTCGGCGTGCGTGTCGCTCCTGGAGCGGCCGGATGCCAAGGGATCGATGCTGGCGCTGCCGGCCGCCGCGCCCCTTGCCGCGCAGGCACCGGCCCCGGTCGAGGTGGCGTGGATGCAGGACGGGAGCGGTGTCGTCGGCGGGTTCGGGGTGCGGATGCGCCCGCGCGGACTCACGATCTCGGTGCGCGGCGCTGCGGGGCGGTGGCCGCTGCGCGTCGCGTCGGGCTGGCCGGCGGACGGGACGCTGGCATCGGCGCTCGCGCGCGGATCGATCCTGGCCACGAGCGGAAGTCCGTGGCGCGGAGCGCCCGATCCGTCGTGCCCGGTGGATGCGATCCTCGCAGAGGGCGGCATGGACGATGCCATGTGGTCGAACCTCGGCGCGCGCATGGCGCTGGTGGTCGGGGAGCGGACGCTGCCGGAAAGCGGCATCCGCGTGCCC
>JBEITQ010000173.1:0-4566 GCA_040374835.1 Phycisphaeraceae bacterium
GGCGAGCCGGCCGAGCCGCTCGCGCGCGGCGGCCGCGCGCGCCGCGGCTCCCTCGGCGGCCTGCGAGGCCTCCTCGATCCGCTGCGTCAGGAAGCGCTCGGTGCCCTCGTTGCCGGTGGCGGCGCGCTCGGCGATCCGCACCGCGCTGCGCATGGGCTCGGCGTCGCGGTCGGCCTGCGAGGCCTCCACGCGCAGGTCCTGCGCCTCGTCGAGCTTCTGGCGCGCCTCGAGCATCTTGGGCAGCGCGTCGGCGGCCGACGACGTCATGGCCGCCGCACGCAGGCCGCCGATCTCGGCGTCGAGCTCGTCGGCGCGGCGGGTCCGTTCGGCGATCGCGGACTCGACCGGCTGCAGCGCGGCGCCCGCCTGGTCGCGCATCGCCAGGAGCGCCGCGATCGCGGCATCGAAGGCCTCCTTGGCCCGTTCCATGCCCACGATGCGCGCCTTGGCGACCTCGGGACCGGTGAGGTCGCCGGACGCCTCGATCGAGGTGATCGTGGCGATGCGGCGCTCGATCTCGCGCGCCAGCGCGCCCTTCTCCTGGGCGAGCCGCTCGAGCTCCATCAGGTCGAGCATCAGCGCGTCGCGCCGCATCCGCGTGGCCAGGTCGCGCGCCTCGCGGCGCTGCGCCTCGCCCGCGCCGGCGGCGGACACCTCGGAGGCGAGGCTGCGCATCTGCTCGGCGGCCTCGGACGGCGTCAGCATGGTCTGCGTCAGCTCGCGGCTGCCGCCTTCCTCCTCGATGGTCTTGCCGACGGCGTCCGGGGACGGCGCGATGCGCGCGGTGAGCGCCGCGGCCTTGGCGGCGGCCTGCGCCATCTTGCGCGCGCCGGCCTCCTCCGGGCTCGGGGCGTGCAGGCCTTCGCAGGCGGCGAGGACGGAGAGGGCGAGCGTGGCGCCGGCGATGGGTCGGGCGTGGTGCATGGCGGTGGGTGCCGGCCGTGGTGCCGGGCGGTGCAGGGTAGCGGGGGCGTTCAGCGGTCCGGCCCGTCGGGGGTCTGGACCGGCTTGTCGGGGGCGTTCAGGTCGGGGCGCCGGTACTCGACCGGGTACTCCGGACGCGGCCGGTGCATCCCCCGGATCCACTCCAGGGTGTCGTTGAGCAGCTGCGGCGTGCTCTTGCTGAAGACCGGCTTCCACCCGTTGACCTGCGGGTGCGGGTAGCGCGCCAGGTTGCGGGGCAGGGCGTACTGGACCAGGAGCGAGCTCGGCGGATCCTCGAAGTCGACCACGTTCCTCCCGTCGACCTCGAAGTCCAGGAGCGCCAGCAGGTTCGTGTAGCGGATGCGCTGGTCCTTGGCGTTTCCGGTGTGCAGGAAGAACCGTCCCGCATGGAGGCCGCCGTGGCAGCGGCTCGTCGCGCAGTTGGCCGTGAGCCAGGAGTTGTGCACCCGCGTCCGGAAGAGCGCCAGCGACGTCGGGTCCTCGTCGACCCGGACGTAGCGGTACAGGTCGCGCGCGCGCAGGCTGAACATGAGCCGCACCACCTCGATGGCGGGCTTCGTGTAGAGCAGGTTGCGCTCCTCGGAGGAGGCGGGGATCAGGTCGCTCGAGCCGTAGCGGAGGATCAGCTGGCGGATGCCCTCGGGCGACACCGAGAGCCGCGGCGGGTCCTTGAAGTCGATCTCGTAGACGCGGATGAGGTTGACGTCCTCGTCGGAGAGCAGGTTGTCCGGGAGCATGTCCCGGGTGGTCGGCATCGCGCGTGCGGGCGGTGCGTCGGGGGCATCGCCGGCGGCGGGGGCCTCCTTCGTGCCGTCCGTCCCCGGCGCCTTGGGGGCGGACGCGCCCTCGGCCTCGCGCCGCTCGCGCTCGCGCCGGCGCGACTCCTCGATCGACTGCTTGAGCGTGAGCCGGGCGTTCACCTCGCGCAGCAGGTCGCGCGCCGCGTCGCTGTCCGCCTCGCGCAGCAGCGCCTCGAGCTCGACCACCGCGAGGTCGAGGCGGTCGTTCTCGGCGAGCCACCGCGCGAGCGCCACGCGCCGTCCGTGCTCCTCGGGCAGGATCGACGCGCGGATGCGGCGGTAGCGGGTCTCGAAGTCGAGCTCGAGCACCACGCGGTAGACCTTCTCGCGCGGCAGCGTGCCCTTGATGCTGTCGACGCGGAACTCCACCTCGTCGAGCGCGTCCTTGAGGATCTCGCCGCGGACGATGGTGCCGTCGCGCAGCTGGACGATGCCGCGCTGCCCGGGGTCGGGGTGGACGAGCTCGATGACGTCGAGCACCTGGTTGCGGTTGAACGAGCGGCGCTCGCCGTAGGGCCCCTCGACGGTGAACTCGGCCTCGCGCTCCTCGACGACCGTGCCGCCGAACTCCTTCCAGCGGTCGATGAACACCCACACCTGGCGGGGCTTCGCCGCCGCGGTGGGCGGCGCCGCATCCGGCGCGGTCGCTGCCGGCGGTGCCGCCGGGGGCGACGCCGGTGGCGCGTCCTGCAGCAGGCCGAGGATGACGACGGCGGCGGCAATCATCGGGGGCATTGTCGCACGGAGCGTCCGTTCCCGCCGGGCGGACGGTTGCGCCGAGGCCCCGCCGCGGTCGCTGGCCGGGAACTACGCTGCCCTCGCCACGCCACCCACGAAAGGACCCCATGAAGCTCGGAGTCATGGCCGCGCTCTTCGCCGGCCGCCCCCCTCGAGGACGTCTGCAGCCACATCGCCGACATCGGCCTCCGCGCCATCGAGCTGCCGGTCGGTGCCTGGCCCGGCCGCCCGTACTTCGACCCGCGCAAGGTGCTCGCGAGCCGCAAGGAGCAGGACCGGATCAAGGGCCTCCTCAAGGCGCACGACCTGACGCTCTCGGCCCTTGCCGTCCACGGCAACCCGGTCCACCCGGAGAAGGGCTTCGCCCGCCGCCACCACGACGAGTTCGCCACGGCGGTGGAGCTGGCCCCGAAGCTCGGCACCGACATCGTGATCACCTTCAGCGGCTGCCCCGGGGGCTCGCGGCGCGACACGACGCCCAACTGGGTGACCTGCCCGTGGCCCGGCGACTTCTCGGAGATCCTGAAGTACCAGTGGGACACCGTGCTGGTGCCGTACTGGGCGAAGCAGGCGAAGTTCGCCGCGCGCCACGGCGTGCGCGTCGCCTGGGAGCCGCACCCCGGCTTCTGCGTCTACAACGGCGAGACCGTCATCCGCCTGAGCGAGCTCGCCCAGCGCAAGGCGGGCCTGCGCGGCAAGCCGGTGCTCGGCGCCAACCTCGACCCGTCGCACCTCTTCTGGCAGGGCATGGACCCGGTGCTCGTGGCGCGCCAGCTCGGCGAGGCGGGGCTCCTCTTCCACGTCCACGCCAAGGACACCGAGCTCGACCGGCACGAGGGACCGCTCAACGGCTACCTCGACGCCAAGCCCTACGGCGACCTGAAGCGCCGCGCCTGGAACTTCCGCACCTGCGGCTGGGGCCACGGGACGGAGTTCTGGCGCCCGTTCGTCAGCATGCTGCGCCGGCACGGGTACGACCACGTGCTCTCCATCGAGCACGAGGACGCCATGATGTCGGTCGACGAGGGCTTCGAGCGCGCCGTCGCGTTCCTGCAGGAGTGCATCGTCGAGGAGCGCCCCGCGCAGGCGTGGTGGTTCTGACGCGGCTCAGTCGGGGACCGGCGTCGTCGCGAGCCCGTTCGGGCGCACCAGCTCGACGGTCCACGCGACCGTCGCGGCCTTCGGTCCCTGCGCGCCCGCCGGCACCGGCAGGTCCCAGCGCAGGATGCCCTGCGGCTGGCGCCGCTCGACGTACTCCTTGTCGGCGCTCAGCGACGGCTTCGACGCGGCGAGCTTCGACTCGATCCGCTCGTTTCGGCTGACCGGCCGGCGGTCGAGCACCTCGACCGTGACGTCGCGGCCCGTGCCGTTCGAGACCGTGATCCGGTTGTTCCAGGTCGTCAGCTCGGCGCCGCCGAAGAGGCCGCTCGCGCCGGTGACCTTCGAGAGCACCTCGCGGCGGGCCGTGAGCGCGGCGTCCGGGCCGAACCAGACGCGGAACTCGCCCTGCGGGGCGACCGACGGCACCTGGGTCTCGCCGACGAACTCGCCGCCCATGAACACCTGCGCCCGGCCCGGCAGCAGCTGGAACGCGCTCGCGTTCCTCAGCGTGCCGCGCAGGTAGACGCGCTCGGTGAGGAGCGGCGCCGCGACGTAGCCGAAGGTCGTCTCCGGGACGACCATCCCGATCCGCGTCCGCTGGCGCTTCGACGCGTCGGAGACGAGCGTCACCGGCCGCGGCAGCTCGAACGACACCGCGATGCCGGCCTGGACCACCTCGGCGTCGGCGGCGAGGGCCATCAGCGACTTGGCGACCTGCGGATCGCCGTTGGGCTCGCCCGAGGCGGGCGAGCCCGGCGCCATCGGCGCGGGGGCTGCCGCCGCGGGCGCGTACTCCATCGCGACGCTCCGGGCCACGGCATCCACGGGCACCGGCACCACCACGTCGACGAACCATGGCGTCACGGGCGGCGGGCTCGAGGCGCGCGTGGGCTCCGCGGTCGAGAGCGACAGGCGCACGTCGCGCCAGTCCTCGCCCGTCTGCTGGACCACCGTCGCGTCGTACTCGACGGAGACCTTCGAC
>JBEITQ010000003.1:0-27912 GCA_040374835.1 Phycisphaeraceae bacterium
ATGGCGGGCGGCGGCGGCGACGACGAGGCGTCGTTCGACCTGACGCCGATGATCGACGTCATCCTGCTGCTCATCATCTTCTTCATGCTGAGCTCGCAGTTCGCGTCGTCGCAGCTGACGCCGGTGGACCTGCCGGCGGAGCGCGGCACCTCGCCCGCGAGCGAGGGCGCGGCCGCGCGGCTGTTCGTCGACATGGCGCGCGACGGGTCGCTGTCGGTCCTCGGCGAGCCCGTCGAGCCGGCGCAGGTCGCCGAACGGATCGCGAAGGTGCAGCGCGAGACCGGCACCCGGCACAGCGGCATCGTGGTGCGCGCCGACCGCGCCGCGCCCGCGTCGGCGCTCAACCGGCTCGCCGAGCGCCTCGCGGAGGCACGCATCGGGAACTGGTCGATCGCGGTCGCCTCGGGGGAAGGGCCGTGAGGCTCGCGCGCGCCGCGCGGCCGAACGCGCACCTGCTGCAGCTCTCGGAGATGCGGCTGCCGCTGATCGCGTTCATCGACGTGATCCTCTTCATCCTGATGTACTTCCTGCTCGCGGGGTCGATCGACGCGGAGGAGCGGGAGCTCGCCGCGGCGATCGGCGGCGGCAGCGCGGTCGCGGGCGACGACGGCGGGTTCACGCCGCAGGTGGTCGACGTGGCGCTCGAGGGCGGCGTGGAGACCTGCCGCATCGGGCTCCGGCGCGCGGTGGGGCGCGAGGCGCTCGCCGAGGTGCTGCGTGCCTGCCCAAGGAGCCCGGCGTCGTGGTGCGCGTCTCGGACGACGTCTCGGTGGCCGGCGCGGCCGCGGCGCTCCAGGCCTGCCGCGACGCGGGATTCGAGCGGATCGCGTACCGGCCGGGGCGCGGCGGGGCGCGGCCCGCGCCCTGACGGGGCGGCGGACTCAGTCGAAGCGCAGGTGCTTGACGCTCTCGCCGCGGTCGCGCAGCTCGCGCAGCGCGTCGATCCCGATGTCGAGGTGCACCCCGACGTGGCGCTGGGTGACCTCGCGGTCGCTCTCGGCGGTTTTCACGCCCTCCGGGGTCATCGGGCTGTCGGAGACCAGGAGCAGCGCGCCCTTCGGGATGCCGTTGGCGAAGCCCACCAGGAAGATGGTCGCCGTCTCCATGTCGATCCCCTCGGCGCGGATGCGGAGGAGCCGCTCGCGGAACGCGTGGTCGTGCTCCCAGACGCGGCGGTTGGTGGTGTAGACGGTGCCGGTGTAGTAGTCGCACTTGTGGCGCACGATCGAGGCGCTCACGGTGCGCTGCAGCCGGAAGCTCGGCAGCGCCGGCACCTCGGGCGGCATGTACTCGTTGCTCGTGCCCTCGCCGCGGATCGCGGCGATCGGCAGGAGGAAGTCGCCGACCTTGAGCTTCTTGAGGCCGCCGCACTTGCCGAGGAACAGCACCGCCTTCGGCTCCACCGCCGAGAGCAGGTCCATGGTGGTCGCGGCCATGGCCGAGCCCATGCCGAAGCTGAGGATCGTGATGTCCTCGGCGGTGGCCGACAGCATCGGGCGGTCGCGTCCCACCACCGGCACGCCGAAGCGCTCGGCGAAGCGCTCGACGTAGTTCGAGAAGTTGACGAGCAGCACGTGGCGGCCGAAGTCGCCGAGCCCCCGGCCGGTGTAGCGCGGCAGCCAGTCGCGGACGATCTCCGCCTTGTCCTTCATGCCCGCAGGCTACGGCGCGGCTAGCCTTGCGGCGACCGTGCACGACGCGCTCGCCGCCATCCTCCTGCTGCTGTGCGCGGCGCTCCTGCTGGGGATCCTGGCCGAGCGGCTGCGCCAGACGGCGGTCCTGGGGTACCTCGTCGCCGGGACGGTGGTCGGGCCCGGCGTCCTGGGGTGGGTGCGCGGCGGCGAGTCGATCGATGCCCTCGCGGAGCTGGGGGCGGCGACGCTCCTGTTCTCGATCGGCACGGAATTCAGCGTGGCCCGCCTGCGGGCGCTCGGGGCGCGGACCTTCGTCGCGGGCACCTTCCAGGTCGTGGCGACCGCCGGCGCCGCCATGGCGCTCTGCATGGGACTGGGGCTGGGGGCACGGAGCGCCTTCGCGGTGGGGGCGATCGTCAGCCTCTCGAGCACCGCGGTGGTGATGCGCCTGCTGATCGAGCAGCGCTCCCTGGACTCCTCGCACGGCCGGCTCTCGCTCGGCGTGCTCCTCACGCAGGACCTGGCGGTGGTCCCGCTCGTGATCGCCGTCACGATGGCGGCCGGCGGCACCGCGCAGGAGGGCGCGGCGACGCAGCTGGCCCGCACGGCCGGCGGCGCGGTGCTCCTGGTGACGGCGTTCCTGCTCCTGGTGCGCCTCGTGTTCCCGCGCATCCTGCGGGGCGCGGCGATGGTTCGCAACCGCGAGCTCATCGCGCTCTTCGCCACCGTCTGCGCGGTGGGAAGCGCGCTGGGTGCGGAGGCGGTCGGGCTGTCCGGCGCGCTCGGCGCGTTCGTCGCGGGCGTGCTGCTCGGCAGCTCGCCCTTCGCCGCGCAGGTGCGCGCCGAGGTGGCGCCGCTGAAGACCCTGCTGCTGACGCTCTTCTTCGCGGCCGTCGGGCTCGCGGGCGATCCCGGGTGGGCGTGGGCGAACGCCGGCGTGGTGTCCGGCACGGTCGTCGCCATCGCCTGCGGCAAGGCGCTCGTGGCCGCGCTCGTGTGCCGCCTGGTCGGCCTGCCGTCGGCCGTGTCCCTCGCGGCGGGCCTGTGCCTGGCGCAGATCGGGGAGTTCAGCTTCGTCATCGCCGAGGTCGCGCGCGCCGGCGGCCTCCTCGAGGAAGGGACCCACCGCCTGATCGTCACCGCGACCATCGGGTCCCTGGCGCTGTCGCCGTTCCTCGTGTCGGCCGCGCGCCGGCTCTCGCGCGTCCGGCCGCGGGATGGCGCGTCGGCCGTGCCGGGCCCGGAAGCGGGGGACGGCGCGCGGGTCGTGCTCGTCGGGTACGGACCCGCGGGGCGGCGGGCGCTGGAACGGCTGCGCGCGGCGGGTTGCGCGCGGGTCGACGTCATCGAGTCGAACCCCGCGCTCGCCGCGGTCGCGTTGACCGACGGCGCGCGGACCCATGTCGGCGACGCGGGCCGCCTCGACGTGCTCGAGCACGTGGGCATCCGGGACGCGGACGTGGTGGCCGTGACCACCGCCGACCTCGACGCGGTCCGGCACGTGACGGCGCTCGTGCGGTCGATCGCCCCGCGCACGCGGATCGTCGCGCGCGCGCGCTACGCGGCGACCGTCCGCGACATGGCGGTCGCGGGGGCCGACCGGGTCGTCGACGAGGAGTCGCTCGTCGGGGAGCGGATCGCCGCCGAGGTCGGCCAGTTCCTGCGCCCCGGGCCCGCGGGCTGACGGGGCGGATGCGGGTTCACTGGGAGTTGTTCTGGTGCAGCAGCCCCATCTGCGCCCGGTAGGGGCGGATGTGCGCGTCGTCGCTCGAGGCGAACGCGTCGAACGAGCCGTCGAAGTGCACGCGGCCGCCGTGGAGCATCACGATCCGGGGCCGAAGCCGCTGCAGCAGCCCGGTGTCGTGCGTGACGACGATGCTGGTGCGGCGGATGCCAGGCCGCGACGCGGCCATGCCGGGCTGGGCCGTATGGCTCGCGCCGATGAGGCCGGCGATCTGCGCGGACATCTCCGGGTCGAGCCCGGCGGTCGGCTCGTCGTACATCACCACGACGGGATCCATCACCAGCGCGCGCGCCACCGCCACGCGCTTGGCCATGCCGCCCGAGAGCTCCTCGCGGTCGCGGTGCATGACGGCGTCGGGATCGAGCCCGACGTCGACCAGCGCCTTGCGCGCCAGCGGCATGATGGCCTCGTCGGACATGCCCTTGACCTCGCGCGGGAGGATCGCCAGGTTCTCGAACACGTCGCCGGTGACCAGGGCATTGCGCTGGAAGACGATCGACCAGTGGGTGCGGATGCGGTCGAGGCCCGCCTCGTCGAGGGTGGCCAGGTCGCGCAGCGGCGCATCGCCGCCGGGCCCCGGGTCGGCCTCGTGGTCGGCCACCAGCACCTTGCCGGCGTCCGGGGGGTAGTGGGCCATGACCAGCTTCAGGAGCACCGTCTTGCCGCAGCCGGACCCGCCGACGATCGCCATGAGCTGCCCCGGCGGGATCGACAGGTCGACCCCCTGCAGCACCGGCTTGTCCCCGAAAGACTTGCGGACCCCCTCCAGGGCGACTTCTTTCGACGGGGCCGTGGGCATCCCGGCGAGGCTACTGACTGCCAGCCCCGGGGAGCGCCCGCCCCAGGCCCCCTTCACTACCTCATAAAATGCGATCCCGGGCCGCCAAAGTGCCTTCCCGGCGCGCCGACCACAATTTGGCGGAAAAACCCGACGGTGCGTGATGGGTTGCACCCGCGGTTTGCGTTCCTAGGGGCAACGGGGACAGATCTGCTGGCGGACGGGAACCCGCCGACGGAACTGACCGCCTGACGACCGACGGGAAACCGGTCGCTGGGCAGACAACTCGGGGACGCTGGACGGGAAACCCAGCACCCCCGACCGCCTGACGGCGGGCTCGACGGGAACCGAGCCTTCCGAACGACAGGCACTTGAAGTGTGGCTCCGAGAAATCGGAGCCTGCTTCGTTTTTGGCGTCGGCGGACCGGACGGCCGCGCCGCACGCACGCGCCCGTCCGCGGCTCAGGCCGGGACCGCGGCGCCCTGCCCGACGATGGCGTTGAGGGTCGCGCTCGGGCGCATCGCCTCGGACGCGCGCTTCGGGTCCGGCCGGTAGTAGCCGCCGACGTCGACCGGGCGGCCCTGCGCGCCGTTGAGCTCCGACACGATGGTCGCCTCGTTCGCCGCAAGCTCGGCCGCGACGGGGGCGAAGTGCCCCGCCAGCGCGCGGTCCTTCGACTGGCGCGCGAGCGCCTGCGCCCAGTAGAGCGCCAGGTAGAAGTGGCTTCCGCGGTTGTCGAGGTCGCCGACCTTGCGCGCCGGCCCGCGGTTGTTGCGCAGGTATTCGCCGGTCGCCTCGTCGAGGGTCTCGGCAAGCACCGCCGCCTTCGCGTTGCCGGTGCGCGCCGCCAGGTGCTCGAGGCTCGCCGCCAGCGCCATGAACTCGCCGAGCGAGTCCCAGCGCAGGCAGTTCTCCGCCGTGAACTGCTGCACGTGCTTCGGCGCCGAGCCGCCCGCGCCGGTCTCGAACAGCCCGCCGCCGTTCATCAGCGGCACGATCGAGAGCATCTTCGCGCTCGTGCCCACCTCCAGGATCGGGAAGAGGTCCGTCAGGTAGTCGCGCAGCACGTTGCCGGTCACCGAGATGGTGTCCTTGCCCTGCTTCATGCGCTCGAGCGACCATCGGCACGCATCGGCCGGGGCCATGACCTCGATCTCGAGGCCGGCGGTGTCCATGCCGGCGAGCGAGGAACGCACCTTCGCCAGCACCTGCGCGTCGTGCGGGCGCCGCTCGTCGAGCCAGAACACAACCGGGGTGCCGGTCGCTCGGGCGCGCGCCACCGCGAGCTTCACCCAGTCGCGGATCGCCGCGTCGCGGGTGCGGCAGGCGCGCCAGATGTCGCCCGCCTCCACGCGGTGCTCCATCAGCACGCTGCCCGCGGCATCCACCACGCGCACGGCGCCGGCGGCCTTCATCTCGAAGGTCTTGTCGTGGCTGCCGTATTCCTCGGCGGCCTGCGCCATCAGCCCGACGTTCGGGACGCTGCCCATGGTGCGCGGGTCGAAGGCGCCGTTCGTGCGGCAGAAGTCGACGACCGCCTGGTAGACGCCGGCGTAGCAGCGGTCGGGGATCACCGCGAGCGTCTCCTGCACCTTGCCCTGGGCGTTCCACATCTTGCCGCCCTCCCGGAGCATCGCGGGCATCGAGGCGTCGATGATCACGTCGCTCGGGACGTGCAGGTTGGTGATGCCGCGGTCGGAGTCGACCATGGCGATGGCCGGGCCGGCGGCGTGCACGGCCGCGACGTCGGCCTCGATGGCAGCACGCTCCGCCGCGGGCAGCGCCGCGACCTTCGCGACGACGTCGCCGAACCCATTGTTCGGGTCGACCCCCGCGCGCGCCAGCACCGCACCGTGGCGCTCGAAGACCGGCTTGAAGAAGGCGCGTACCGCGTGGCCGAAGATGATCGGGTCGGAGACCTTCATCATCGTGGCCTTCAGGTGCACGGACCACAGGAGGCCCGACGCACGCGCGTCGGCCACCGTGCGCTCCAGGAACTCGACCAGCGCCGTGCGGGACATGAACGTGCCGTCGACCACGTCGCCGGCGCCCAGCTTGATGCCGTCCTTCAGCACCGTCGCGGCGCCGCCGGCGGCGGGCACGAACTCGATGCGGGCCGTCGTGTCGGCCGCCACCGTGACCGAACGCTCGTTGCCGAAGAAGTCGCCGGCGTCCATCGAGGCGACGCGGGACTTCGCCTCCGGCGACCATGCGCCCATCTTGTGCGGGTTGGCGCGGGCGTAGTCCTTGACGGCCTTCGGGGCACGGCGGTCGGCGTTGCCCTCGCGGATCACCGGGTTCACGGCGCTGCCCTTGACCTTGTCGTAGCGCGACTTGGCATCGCGCTCCGCGTCGGTCCGCGGCTCGTCGGCGTAGTCCGGCACCGCGAAGCCCTGCTTCTGCAGTTCGGCGATCGCCGACTTCAGCTGCGGCACGGACGCGCTGATGTTGGGCAGCTTGATGATGTTCGCCTCGGGCGTCAGGCACATGCGGCCGAGCTCGGCCAGCGCGTCGGGGATGCGCTGCTCCGGCTTCAGGCACTCGGGAAACGCCGCCAGGATGCGGCCGGACAGCGAGATGTCGCGCGTCTCGACCCGGATCCCCGCCGGCCCGGCGAACGACCGGATGATCGGCAGCAGCGAGCAGCTCGCGAGCGCGGGGGCCTCGTCGGTGTGCGTCCAGATGATGGCGGGGGCCTGGGACATCGCGGATCCTCGAAGGTGGTTCGTGGGTGGCGGCGCCGGACGCGCCGAAGGGAATCCATTGTAGGGCGCACCGCGCCCCGCCCCGCCGCCGCGGCTATCCTCGCCGCCCATGTCCAAGGCCACCATCAAGACCGCCAAGGGCGACATGGTCGTCGAGTTCTTCGACCAGGACGCGCCCAACACCGTCGCCAACTTCCGCACCCTCGCCTCCAAGGGCTTCTACGACGGGCTCACCTTCCATCGCGTGATCCCGGACTTCGTGATCCAGGGCGGGTGCCCGAAGGGCACCGGCAGCGGCGGCCCCGGCTACCACGTCGCGTGCGAGACCTCCGGCGGCAACCAGCGCCACGACCGCGGCGTGCTGTCGATGGCCCACGCCGGCAAGGACACGGGCGGCTCCCAGTTCTTCATCTGCCACTCGCGCGACAACACCGCGCACCTCGACCGCAAGCACACCTGCTTCGGCAAGGTGATCCAGAACGTCGAGGTGGTGGACAAGATCAAGCAGGGCGACAAGATCGTCGCCATCGAGCTCCACGACTGACGCCCCATCCATGATGGACCGCCGCTCGATGCTCGCCGCCACCGCGCTCGCCGCCGGCGGGCTGGCGGCGGAGTCGCTGCTCGGCCGCGTCGCCTCCGCCGCGTCGCCGCGTCGCGCCCGCGGCGGACGCCTGGGGAAGCTCCAGCTCCTGCAGGTGGGCGTGGGCGGCAGCATCGCGGGTGCCGACCGGCACGAGCTGAAGCGGCACCCGGACGTCGCGTTCACGGGCTTCTGCGACGTCGACTCGGATGCGCTCGCGCAGGTGTCGGCCGAGCACCCCGACGCGTTCACCTGCCGCGACTTCCGGGAGGCGTTCGACCGCCACGGCGACCGCTTCGACGGCGTGGTGGTGTGCACGCCCGACCACAACCACGCGGTGATCATGATGTGGGCGCTGCGCGCGGGCAAGCACGTCTACGGGCAGAAGCCGCTCGTGCAGCAGCTTGCCGAGGTGCCCGCCATCCTCGCGGCCGCGAACGCGCGGCCCCGCCTCGTGACGCAGGTGGGAAACCAGCGGATGGGACCGCCCGGCCGCCAGCACGCGGTCGACATCCTGCGCCGCGGCCTGCTCGGGAAGGCGATCGAGGCGCACGTGTGGGTGGCCGGCCCGCCGGACGGCGGCGACGGCTACTTCTGGTACGGCGGGCTGAAGGACCCGACCCCGCCGCCCGCGAACGTCGACTGGCCGCTCTGGCTCGGTGCCGCCGAGGACGCCCCGCACCGCGAGGGACTGGTCGGCCTGCGCTGGCGCTCGAGCTGGGACTACGGCACCGGCCAGCTCGGCGACTGGTGCACGCACCTCCTCGACGTCCCCTACTTCGCCTACAACCTGCCGTCGCCGATCGCGGTGGTGTCGCACACGCGGACGCCGAGCGACTTCTACCACGCGCAGCACGTCTCCTCGACGCTCACCTACCCGGTGTCGGGCGACCGCTTCGCGCGGCCCGACTTCGTCCTCCACTACCGCGACAAGGGCCAGGCGCCGTCGCGCGCATCGCTCGGGCTGCCGGCCGGCGACTGGCCGGGCATGGGCACGCTCGTCGTCTGCGAGGGCGGCGTCCTGCTCGTGGAACCGGAGGGCCAGCTGCAGGCGTGGATCGACGGCGCTCCCGTCGACTGGCGGCAGATCCCCGGACAGGGCGAGGTGCGCGGCCGCAACCACTGGCACGCGTGGGTCAACCGCATCATGGGCAAGGACGACGCGTTCGTGCAGTCGCCGTTCCAGTACGCCGCCGGCATGGCCGAGGCCGGGCTGCTGTGCGCGCGCGCCGCGCGGTTCCCGGGCCAGGAGCTGCGGTGGGACCGCTCCACCGCGTCGATCACGAACCACGACGAGGCGAACCGCACGATCGTACGCCGCACCTACCGCGCCGGGTTCGAGCTCCCGGCGGTGGCCTGACGGGCCGGCGACCGCGATGCTGGCCACGGCGCGCCGACTCCTCCTCGGGATCCTGCTGATCGCCGCCGCCTCGGCGGTGCTGGTGCTCACGGACCGCTCGCGCGCGCGGCCCGCGGCAGGCGGGACGGAACCCAGGCGCATCGCCATCGTCCAGATCAGCTCGATCGACGCGATGAGCACCGCGCGCGACGCGCTGGTCGCACGCCTCGAGGCCGCCGGATACACGGCCGCGGCCGGCACGGTGATCGAGCGCTTCAACGCCGAGGGAGACATGGGCACCCTCGGGCAGATGGCGGCGCAGGCGTGCGGCGCATCGCCGCCCTTCGACGTGGTGATCTCGCTCTCGACGCCCGCGACGCAGGCGGTGATGCGGGCCAACCGCACGGGCGTGCCGCAGGTGTTCGGGCTCGTCGCCTCGCCGCCCGCGATCGGGGTGCCGCTCGGGCCGTGGACGCCGGGCTCGACGCGGCCCGAGCACGTCACGGGATTCGGGACGCTCCAGCCCGCGGAGCTCCTCTTCGGCGCCCTGCGTGCGGCGGCGCCCGGCGCCCGCCGGGTGGGCTGCGTGTGGAACCCCGCGGAGCCGAACGCCGAGGCGTCGGTGAAGCTCGGGCGCGAGGTGTGCGCCGCGCTCGGCATCGAGCTCGTAGAGGCGAACGGCGCCAACGTGACCGAGGTGGTCTCCGCCGCCGACGTCGTCCTGTCGCGCGGGATCGACTGCTTCTGGATCCTCGCCGACACCAACGTGATCGCCGCGGCGAAGCCGGTCATCGAGCGCTGCCGCCGCTCGGGCGTGCCGGTGATCACCAACTTCCCCGCGATGGCCGAGCTGGGAGCCGCCATCAACTACGGCGCGGACTATGCCGCCATGGGGAGGTCGACGGGCGCGATCGCCGAGCTGGTGCTCGCGGGCACGCCGCCGCGGGACATCCCGTGCGACAACTTCGTGCCCGTCGCCGTCTGCCTCAACTACGACGGGTTCGGCGCGGGATGGCGGCGTCCCCCGGACCTCGAGCGCGCGGCGGAGCGCATCTTCGAGCGCGGAACGTCGCGCACCCAGCAGGTGGAGCGCGCGGACGTGCCGCCCGCGGTCGCGGCGATGCTCGCGGCGCGCGCGGCGCAGCGCAGCGCCGGCGGCCATCTGCCCGTGGTCGCCACGGTCACCTACGGCCGGTCCCCGAACTTCGAGGACGCCTACCGCGGCTTCCTCTCGGAGATGGAGGCCATCGGCCTGGGCGACGGCACCGGCGCGCGCATCGTGCTGCGCGATGCGCAGTTCGACATCGGGGCGCTCGGGACCATCGTCGCCGCCGTCGCCGCCGAGCGGCCCGACGTCGTCGTGCCCTTCACCACGCCGGCGCTGCAGGCGGTGTCGCGGAAGGTCAAGGACCTGCCGGTGGTGTTCTCGCTGGTGGCCTCGGGCGTCGAGGCGGGCGTCGGCCGGAGCGAGACCGACCACCTGCCCAACGTCACCGGGGCGCAGATCGAGGGCGACTGGCCGCGCATGATCGAGCTGGTGAAGGCCGCCATGCCGGGCGCCAGGCGGGTGGGCACGGTGTTCGCGCCCGGCGAGGCCAACAGCGTCTTCAACAAGGAATCGTGGCGGAAGGCGCTCGCCGCCGCGGGCATCGAGCTCGTCGCGGTCGGCGCGGACCGGCCCACGGAACTCGCCGAGGCCGCCGAGGGCCTGGTCACCAAGGGCATCGATGCGGTGGTGCAGATCAGCGACAACAGCTCGAGCATGGGCTTCGCGACGATCGTGCGCGCCGCCGACCGGGCAGGGATCGCGGTCTTCTCCTTCACGCCCGGCTCGATGCGCGCCGGTGCGGCGTTCGCGGTGGCACGCGACTTCGAGGACGTGGGGCGCGTCTCCGCGCGGCTCGTGAAGCGCGTGCTCGCGGGCGAGGCCGTCGCCGGCATCCCGTTCACGGACACGGAACGCACCGTGATCTACGCGAACCCGGAGCGCCTCGAGCGCTTCGGGATCCGCGTGCCGCCCGAGATCCTCGGGCAAGCGACCGTGGTCCGCGAGGGAGACCCCGCCCCATGAGGATCGAGCGCACCGTCGCGGAGGATGCCGTGCGCCTGTCCCTGGTCGGGCGGCTCGACTCGGCCTGGAGCGAGCCGGTCGCGGCCGCCCTGGAGGACGCGATCCGGATTGGCCGTCCGCGCATCGAGCTCGACATGCGAGAGACCACGTTCATCTCGTCGGTCGGGATCGGCACCATCCTGCGCGCGCTCACCCGCTTCCGGGCGGTCGGCGGGACGCTCGTCATCGTCGGCGCGAGCGACCCCGTGCGCGACATGCTGCGCGTATCGAAGCTCGATGCGATACTCGGCCTGCGCGCGGAGCCGGCGCGGCCCGCCGCCGCGCGCGAGTCGCGCCCGATCGGCGACGGATGGACTGGGTCGGTCGAGCGGACCGCCGCCGCGGACGCGCCGGTGCCGCTGGAGCGGGTGGCGCGCGGCACCGTGCAGGCGGGCCCGCACGCGGTGGCGCTGGGGCACGTGGCGCTCGCGCCCGACGAACCATCCGCCGGCGGCCTCTATGGCGACGGCCTGGTGGCGGGCGGCACGGCCGTGGTCTTCCCCGCCGACGCACCGCGGCCCGACTGCATGGCATCGACCGACGCCGGCACCATCTCCGTGCAGGTGCGCGACGCGCTGGTGGCGAACGCGGAACCGTCCTGGCACGGTCACTTCGAGGCAGCCGGTGGCGCGGCGGTGACCGTCTCCTCGATCGCGCGCGAGCTCGTTCGTGCCCTCGGCGGGCCGGTCGCGTTCGTCGCGTGCGGGGAGTGCGCGGGCGCGTTCGGGGCGTGGGCACGCTCCTCGCCGGACCGCTGGGTTGCGGGCACGGACGCCATGACGCCCGACGACATGCGCCGCGCGATCCGCTTCGCCGGCGAGCCGATGCACCGGGGCGAGACGATGGTGGCGGCGGGCTTCGCCTCCGGCGACGCGTCCGGTCCGTCCCTGCACGCGCACGTCGCGGTCACCGGCTACCGGCCGATGCCGCGGCAGGCGCGCGCCGTCGGCGCCGCGGGACAGGTGCTGGCCGAGCAGCCGCTGCGCGCGGTGATGCACGCGCTTCGCGCGGCGGACGGCACCGAGTCCTCGTTCGTGCGCGGATCGCTGTGGGCGTTCTGCACCGAGGGAGGCCCGGCGTGAGCCTGCTCCTCGCCACGTTCGCCATCGGGCTGATCTTCGCGATCCTGGCGCTCGGGGTCTTCCTGTCGTTCCGCATCTACCAGATGCCCGACATCACGGCCGACGGGTCGTTCCCGCTCGGCGCGGCGGTCACCGCAAGGCTCCTCAAGGACGGGCACGGCCCGGTCGCGGCCACCGCCGCGGGCGCGGCCTGCGGAATGGCGGCCGGCGCGATCACCGGGGTGATCCACGTCCGCTTCAAGGTGAACGCGCTGCTCGCGGGCATCCTGGTGATGACGGCGCTGTACTCCGTGAACCTGCGGGTGATGGGGGCGAGCAACCTGCCCATCAACGCCGCCACCGTCTTCACCGGCATCGAGCGCGCGGCACGCGAGGCCCTCGGCCCGGAGGTGCGCATCCTCGGGCGCACCGCGCCCGCCGGCGACGTGGGGATGCTCGCCGCCGCACTGGCGGCGGCCGCGGCGACGACCACGCTGCTTGCGCTCTTCCTGAAGACCGAGCTCGGCGCCGCCATGCGCGCCACCGGCGACAACGCCCGCATGCTGCGGGCCCTCGGCACCAGCACCGACCGCATGACGATCCTCGGGCTCGCGATGTCCAACGGCCTGGTCGCGCTCGCCGGCTCGCTCTTCGCGCAGATGCAGGCCTTCGCCGACGCGCAGATGGGGATCGGCGTCATCGTCCTCGGCCTGGCGAGCGTGATCCTGGGGCAGACGCTCGTCGGGCCGGTGCGCTCGGTGACGCTCGCGGTGGTGGGGGCGGTGATGGGCGCGGTGCTCTTCCGGCTGCTGGTGGCGATCGCCATCCGCATGGGCCTCGACGCCAACGACCTCAAGCTCGTCACCGCCGTGGTGGTGCTGGCCGCGATCGTCGGCCCGGGGTGGATCCAGTCCATGGCGCGCAGGCGGGGAGGCGGCCGTGCTGCGGCTTGACGCGGTCCGCAAGACCTTCAACCCCGGCACCGCGAACGAGGTGCGCGCGCTCGCGGGCGTGACCCTCGAGTTCGCGCCCGGCTCGTTCACCGTGGTGATCGGCACCAACGGCTCCGGCAAGAGCACGCTGCAGGGCGCCGTGAGCGGCGCCTTCGAGCTCGACGCGGGAACGATCTCGGTCGACGGCCGCGACATCACGCGCTGGCCCGAGTACCGGCGTGCGCACCTGGTGGGCCGGGTCTTCCAGGACCCGTTCGCCGGCACGGCGCCGGGGCTGACGGTCGCGGAGAACCTGGCGCTCGCCTCCAAGCGCGGCCGGTGGCGCACCCTCGCCCCGCTCCTGCGCGGCGCGCGCCGCGGCGAGTGGCGCGAACTCCTGGCACAGATCGGGCTGGGCCTCGAGCACCGCCTCGACGACCCGATCGGCCTGCTTTCCGGCGGCCAGCGCCAGTCGATCACCCTGCTGATGGCGACGCTCACGAACCCGCCGGTGCTCCTCCTCGACGAGCACACCGCGGCCCTCGACCCGCGCAGCGCGGAGCTGGTCGTCGGCCTCACCACGCGCCTGGTGGCGAAGTCGAGCTCCACCACCATCATGGTCACCCACTCGATGCAGCAGGCCGCGACGCTCGGCGACCGGCTGGTCGCCATGCACCGGGGCCGGGTCTACCTCGACGTCTCGGGCCCCGAGAAGCGCCGCCTCACGGAGACCGAGCTGCTCGGGCTCTTCGGCCAGATGCGCCGCGACGACCGCTTCGACGACGCAGCCGTCGAGCTGGTGCGCACGCAGTACCGCTGAGCGGCGTGCGCGCGCCGCCCGCGACGCGGGCTCACTCGTCCTCGTCGGGCTTCTTCGCGTCCGGCGCCTTGTCCGCCACCACGGGCGGGAAGCCGTTCAGCTGGCGCCACAGCTCGAACCAGAGCGGCACCTGCCGCAGCAGCACCCACGCGTTCGTGCGGACGCCCTGGCGCAGCCAGCGCGTGCCGGGCCACGCCTCGTCGCCCTCCAGGTGCTCGGGCGCGATGATGATGCGGAACCGGCCCCGCCCGTCGTCGGCCGCGTCGATCGAGATGACCTCGCCGCCGAAGGTCCCGATCGCCACGCTCGGCCAGCCGACGAACTGGATGGCCGGCCAGCCGTCGAACTGCAGGCGCACCAGGCTGCCGCGCACGACCGAGCCGTCCGGGCCCTGCTGCCTCGGGGTGATGAGCGGCATGTCCATGCCGTCGACCCACACCTCGACGAACCGGTCCTCGGTCTCGGGGATCACCACGCAGATCGGCGTGCCCGGCTTGAGGTAGGTGCCCTCGGTCGCCGAGACGCTCATCACGATCCCGTCGCGCGGCGCCTCGACCACCTGCTGCGAGCTCTGGCTGATCTGGATGTCGATCGCGGCGATCTCGCGGTCGGCCGCCGCGCGGTCGGCCTCGGCGGTGCCGCGGCTGGCCTTCGTGGCGCTGATCGCGGCATCGAACTCGCGGGCCGTGCGCTCCAGGCTCGCCTTCGCGGCGGCCAGGTTGGCGCGCGAGCTGTCGTAGGCCAGCTTGGAGAGCTCGTAGTCGCGCTGCGAGACGTCGCCGGTGGTCACCAGCTGCTGCATGCGCTTGAAGTTGAGCTGGTTGGTCTCGAAGAGGTACTGCTCGGCGTTGATCCGCTGCTGGGCCTGGTCGATCGCCTGCGGCTTGGCCAGCTCCTGGTTGGCGATCTGCGCCGTGAGGTCGTCCATGCGCTGCTGGGCGGCGGCACGGCGCGAGATCGCCGCATCGTGCTGCGAACGCAGGTTCGCGATCAGGTTCGGGTCGTTGTCCTGGATCTCGACGATGAGGTCGCCCTTGCGGACCCGCTGGTTCTCCACCACGTGCAGCTTCTTCACGCGCCCGTTCACCGGGGCCTCGATCGAGACGCGCCGGTCGAGCGGGTTGAACGCGATCACGCGGCCGGTGCCCTGCACCGACTGCTGCCACGGGAGGAACGCGATGCCCAGGACCACCGCGAGCGCCACCAGCGAGAGCGCCCGCGCCAGGACGCGCGTGCCGCGGCCGGTCCCGGCGAGCGCGAGGGACGGCAGCGGCACCTCGACGATGCCGTCGCCCGCGCGCCGGTTCATGGCGGGGCCGCTACCCACGGTCCACCCCCGCCCTCGCCGCGTCGAGGTCGACGGTGCGCGGGAAGCGCGCCGCGACGCGCGGGTCGCGCGTCGTCACGATGACGGTCCACGGCATCTGCGGGTCGAGCAGGACCGCCGCCAGCTCGGCGCTGGTCTGCTCGTCCAATCCGTCCAGGAGCTGGTCGACCAGCAGCAGCGATGGCCTCCCCAGGACGGCGCGGGCCAGCACGACCTTCGCCCGCTGGCGTCCGCTGAGCGGCTGGCCGCCGGTCAGGAGCATCGAGTCGGTGGCCTCCGGCAGGGCGCGCACGTCGGCGCCGACGCCCACCCGGTCGAGCGCGGCCTGCAGGTCGGAGGCCGAGATCCAGCCGCGGCCCATGCGCAGGTTGTCGGCGATCGTGCCGCCGAAGAGGTCGTTGGCGCTGAGCAGCATGGTGCGCTCGTGCAGCGCGCGGAGGTCCCACGACCGCAGGTCGACGCCGTCGATGGCGACGTGGCCCTCCTCCGGGCGGCGCATGCCCGCGATCACCTCGAGGAGCGCCGTCGTGCCGCTGCCGCGGGCGCCGAGGACCGCGATGCGCTCGCCCGGTGCCGCGCGCATCGAGAAGCCGGCCAGCCCCCGCATGCCGTCCCGGCGCGGCCGAGTGACGTCCTGCAGCTCGATCCCCGCGCCGGCCGCCACGGGGGCAGGGCTCTCGCCGCCCGTGCGCTCGAGGCGCAGGTCGGACAGGATGCCGAGCTTGTCCACCGCCGCCACCGCGTCGTACCACGACTCGAACTGCTTGCCGAGGGCGGCGATCGACGACACCACCGCGCCCACGATGATCTCCGCCGCCACGAGCTGGCCGAGGGTGAGCTGCTGGTTGAGGACGAGCCAGCCGCCGCCGACGAGGAGCGCCGTCGCCGCGAGCGCCTCAAGGACCAGCAGCGAGACGATCTGGCGGATGAGGATCCGGAAGTGGGCACGCCGGGCCAGCAGGTAGCCGCGCGACAGGTCGTCGGCGCGCGACAGCGCCAGGCTCGCGCCGCCCGGGCCCTTGAACAGCTTGGGGTACCGGGCGAGCTCCTCCAGCCAGTCGACCACCTGGTACTTGCGGATGGACTCGCGGATGCTCGTCGAGAGCGCGCCGCGGCCGCCGACGAAGACGATCGCGGCGATCAGGATGACCAGCATCGCCGAGAACGCCAGCAGGAACGGGTGGTAGAAGGCCAGCACCGTGAGGCCGATCGCCGTCCCGAGCACCACGTTGATGCCGGTGAGCAGGAGCATCGAGGCGCTCTTCTGGATCGAGATCACCTCCAGGAAGCGGTTGACCAGCTCGGGTGCGTGCACGCGGTCCAGGGAGGCGAGGTCGACGTTCGGGAGCCGGTGCGCGAGGTCCGCCGCCACGCGCACGAAGATGCGCCGCTGCACCACCTCCACCACGACGTACTGCACCGCGCGCAGGCCCGCGCCGATCGCCAGGCAGATGAGGAGCACGCCCGCGATCGCCAGCAGCGCCTGGACGAACGGGCCGCTCGCGGCACCGAACGAGAGGTTGCTGACGAACGCGTTCACCGCCAGCGGCAGCGCCAGGTACAGCAGCCCGGTGATCGCGCTGAAGGCGACGATCGACCACACCTCGGGCATCTCGGGGCGCATGAGCCCGGCCATCCGTGCCAGCGGCGACCCATCATGGTGGTCGCCATGGCCCGAGGCGTCGTGGCCGTCGCCGGCACGCAGGCCGTCGGCAGGAAGCTGCGGCCGGACCAGCGCCAGGTCGATCGGCGACTCGGCATCCGCGGCGCCCAGGAACTCGACCAGCGCCCGGCGCGACATCGGGCGCGGCAGCTCCTCGGGCAGGTCCGAGGTCCATGCCCGCGCGCGGAGCATGCCGTGGCGGGTGATGGCCACCCAGGCCCTGCGCGAGGGTGACCATGCCACGAGCGGCAGCGAGTCGTCGGCAAGCCAGACCGCGTCGGCAACGCTCAGGCGGTACGGGCTTGCCTCGAGCCCCATCTCGGACGCGGCCAGGCGCAGGCGCTCGAGCGGCTCCTGGCCGGCCGACGAGGCCATCGACGCCCCGGCGTCCTGGAAGCGGAAGTCGGTGCCCGCACCCCGGGCCAGGTGCACCAGCTGGGCCACCGTGGCCGAGGAAAGGGCCCTCTCCTCGGCTCCGGACGGGTTGAAATCCATCGGCAGGGCCTGGGCCATCGAAGCCCAGCAATCCTAAGGTTGAGACCGTCAATCTGCGGGCCGCCCGGGGCGCAAATGGCCAAATTTGCGCGTCCGAAATCACGAAACTTAGGTCGTGTATTCGGGTACCCTTCGCCCACCACCGCCCCTTGGAGGAGAATCCGCCCATGAAGCCCGCCGCCCTCCCCGCCCAGCACTCCGGCAACGACTTCGCCCGCGACATGGTCGCCGGCCTGGTCGTCTTCCTCGTCGCCCTGCCCCTGTGCCTCGGCATCGCGCTCGCCTCGGGCGCACCGCTCCTCTCCGGCCTGATCTCGGGCGTCATCGGGGGCATCGTGGTCGGCATCCTGAGCGGTTCGCACGTCAGCGTCAGCGGCCCGGCGGCAGGCCTCGCGGCGGTGGTGCTCGCGCAGATCACCTCGCTCGGCTCGTTCGAGGCGTTCCTGCTGGCGGTGCTGATCGCCGGCGGCCTGCAGGTGGCCTTCGGCGCGTTCAAGGCGGGCTTCCTCGCCAACTACTTCCCAACCAACGTCATCAAGGGCCTGCTCGCGGCCATCGGCGTGCTGCTCATCCTGAAGCAGGTGCCGCACCTCGTGGGCTACGACAAGGACTACGAGGGCGAGATGAGCTTCGCGAGCGCCACGGGGGGCAACACGTTCTCCGACCTCGCCGAGGCGGCCCGTGCGTTCGTGCCGGGCGCCCTCGCGGTCGGCGCGGCCTCGCTCGTCATCCTGATGGCCTGGGACCGGATCAAGTTCCTCAAGCAGTCGGTGGTGCCCGGGCCCCTGGTGGCGGTGGTGGCCGGCACGCTCATGAGCGAGCTGATGCGCTCGAACGGGTCGACCTGGGCCATCGATGCCTCGCACCTCGTGTCGGTGCCGGTGATCGGCGGCGAGGGCTTCGCGTGGGGCGACCTGCTGCGCATGCCCGACTTCTCGCGCGCCGCGGACCCCGCGATCTATCTCGCCGCCGCGACGCTCGCGATCGTCGCGTCGCTCGAGACGCTCCTCAACGTCGAGGCCACCGACCGCCTCGACCCGCAGCGCCGATGGACCCCGCAGAACCGCGAGCTGGTCGCCCAGGGCGTGGGCAACATGGCCGCGGGCATGGTGGGCGGCCTGCCGATGACCTCGGTCATCATCCGCAGCTCCGTGAACGTGAACGCCGGCTCGCGCACCAAGCGCTCGGCGATCTTCCACGGGATCCTCCTGCTCGGGAGCGTCGCGCTCCTGCCGGGGCTGCTGAACCGCATCCCGCTGTCCGCACTCGCCGCGGTGCTCGTGGTCACCGGCTTCAAGCTGGCGAGCCCGAAGCTCGTCCGCTCCATGTGGGCCGAGGGCAAGGCGCAGTTCATCCCCTTCGCGGTCACGGTGCTGGCGATCGTCTTCACCGACCTGCTGGTCGGGGTCCTCATCGGCCTCGGCACCAGCCTCGCCTTCATCATGTGGAGCAACATCGACCGCGGCATCCGCGTGATCAAGGAGGACCACGTGGGCGGCCTGGTGCACCGCATCGAGCTGCCGAGCCAGTCGACCTTCCTCAACCGCGCGCGCCTCAACCTGACCCTCGGCGAGTTCCGCCCCGGGGACCACGTGCTGATCGATGCGCGCACGTGCGACTTCATCGACCCGGACATCCTGACCACGATCCACGAGTACGCCAAGGAGACGGCCCCCGGCCGCGGCGTGAAGCTCAGCCTGCTCGGCTTCCAGGACCGCTACTCCCTGAGGGACACGGTGCAGTACGTCGACGTCAGCACCCGCGAGGTGCAGGCATCGCTCACCCCCGGCAAGGTGCTCGCGCTCCTCAGGGAGGGCAACGAGCGCTTCTCGACCGGCCGCCGGCTGCACCGCGACCTCGTCCGCCAGGTGGATGCCACCGCCGCCGGCCAGCACCCGATGGCCGCGGTCCTGAGCTGCATCGACTCGCGCGCACCGGCCGAGCTCCTCTTCGACCTGGGGATCGGCGACATCTTCAGCGTGCGCCTCGCCGGCAACGTCGCGAGCCCCAAGGCCCTCGGCAGCCTGGAGTTCGCCTGCCGCGTGGCGGGCGCGAAGCTCATCCTGGTGCTCGGTCACACGCGCTGCGGCGCGGTGAAGGCCACCTGCGACTTCGTCGCGCGGGGCGTCGACCCGGTGAAGGAGACCGGCCTCACGAACCTCGGCTCGATCACCGAGCCGATCGCCGACGCCGTGCGCATGGAGCGCCTCACCAAGGATCGCCGCGACGCCTCGAACCCCGAGTTCGTCGACCGCGTGGCGGCCATCAACGTGCGCAACATGATGAAGTGGATCGTCGACAACAGCCCGACGCTCGCGTCGATGGTGGCCAACGGCGAGATCGCCATCGTGGGCGCCATGTACGACGTCGCCACCGGACGCGTGGAGTTCCTCGACGGTGCGTCGATCGCGGGCGAGATCGCGCCCCCGGCCGTCGCGGCGGGAGCCCGCCGCTGACCGGGCCCGTCACGCCGCGCGCGCGGTACCAGCCGGTGAAGGTCGCGAACCGCCCGCGGCCGCGGAGCCATTCGACGTAGTTCGCGAAGCGGTCGCACGCGCGCTCCCCGTCCACCCGGCGCATGTAGCGCGGCAGGCCGCTCCGCGAGAGGTCGACGAACTCCCACGGGTGCCAGAAGACGTTGAGCAGCCCGTCGGCGTCGAGGCAGCGCGCGCTCGCGTCGCGGACGACCGCCATCGGCAGGTTCTTCCAGGCAAGCCAGAAGAGCGGCAGGCGCAGGCGCGGCGTCGCCGAGATGGGGATCTCCAGCAGGTCGCCCTTCAGGTACGGCACGCGCGGACGGCCCAGGTTGTTGTAGCGGCCGGGCAGGAAGATCGGGTTCTCCGAGCTGTCCCAGAGGTAGCCCGCGGCGCGGATCGCGCCCGGGTCGGTGGGCTGCAGCCGGGGGCGGCGGAAACCGAGCACCTCCTGCCCGCTGGTCTCGCGAAGGACGGCGCGGCTGGCGGCCAGGTCGGCGTCCTCGAAGGTGAGGTGCACGCGGCCGTGGCTCGCGATCTCGTGGCCGGCGGCCGCACGGCGGTGCAGCGCGGGGTGCCATGTCGCGAAGCTCGCGGTGGTGAACATGGTGGCGGGCACGCCGAGCGCGTCGAGCATGCCGAGCACGCGTTCCTGCCCGCGGCCGCCGAGCTCCATCTGCTCGGCCATGTCCATCGACCGGCCGTAGGCGAGCGGGGCGTCGAACTCCTCGACGTCGAAGCTCAGCAGGATGGCCGGCTCGGTCCGCGCCACGTCAGTCGCGGTAGCGGCCGAGGATGGCGTCGAGGCGGATGCGCAGCAGGCTCACGAGCATGCGAAGCGGGTCGCGCAGCAGGCGCACGTTGGAACCGCCCGCGTCGTGCGACGGGTTCACGCGCACCGGCACCTCGGCCACCGTGAGCCGGCGGCGCTTGGCGATGAAGAGCAGCTCGGCATCGAATCCGAACCCGCGACTCGTGCGGCGCGCGAACAGCTGGCGCGCGGCATCGAGCCGGAAGCCCTTGATGCCGGCCTGCGTGTCGCGGAAGCGAAGCCCCAGGATGGCGCGCACCAGGAGGTTGTAGCCCTCGCCCATCACGCGGCGGAGGATGCCGGCCTTGCGGTCGCCGTCGGCGATCCCGCGCGAGCCGATGGCCACGTCCGCCCGGCCGAGCGCACGCTCGAGCTCGACGAGGAGCTCCGGGTCGTAGGCCAGGTCGCCGTCCATGAAGTAGACGAGCGGCGCCGAGGAACCCTCGATCCCGTGCGACACGGCATCGGCCTTGCCCACGTTGCGGGCGAGCGCGTCGAGGCTCAGCCGGCCGCCGGCGTCGTCGGAGGCAAGCAGCGCCCGGAGCGCGTCGGCCGTCCCGTCGGGGCTCCCGTCGTCCACGAACCGCACCGCCCAGCCCGGGTGCCGGCGCACGAACGCGGCCATCGCGGCGTGCACCTCCCCGACCATCGACCGCTCGCGGTAGAGCGGGACGATGACCTCGCTGGTGACGTCCGTCTGGTGCATGCGCGCGGGGAAGGCGTCGCGGGCTGGCCGTCCGATGGCCGGAGCCTCAGCGTGACTGGGCATCCGGGAAGGATATCGGCATGCTCCGGCCCGCGAGCGCCCGCCTCCGCGGCGCGAGTCACTTGCCGCGCGGCTTCGAGCCCGTGCCCGCGAGGCTGAGCGGCACCTGCCGCGGCTTGACCTCGGGACGCTTGGGGACGTGAACCGTCACCACGCCGTTGGCGATCCCCGCCTTGGCGGAGTCCGGATCGACCGTCGCGGGCAGGTCGATGACGCGGCGGAACGAGCCGAAGCGGCGCTCGCAGCGGTACCAGTCGGCGCCGCCCTGCTCCTCGTCGGAGCGCTTCTCGCCCGAGATGACCAGCGAGTTGCCGATCATGGCGACCTCCACCTGGTCCTCGGGGATGCCGGGAACCTCGGCACGGACGGTGAACTCGTCGTCGGACTCGCTGACGTCGACGACGGGCATCCAGCCCTGGGTGCGGAACAGCTTGGGCTCGACGATCGGCTCGGCGAGGAAGGTCTCGAGCGTGCGCTCCATCTCGTCGCGGAAACGGCCGAGCGGGGAATCGGCGTTGAGGCGGCGCGGGATCAGGCTGAGGGACATGGGTGCTCCTTCGGGGCGTCTGGGACGTGAAGTGGTGCGTCAGGGGAACGAGGCGGACCGCGCCTCACGAGTACGGGTCGACCACGATGCGGTCGTCGATGCCGGTCACCCCGGATGCGCAGCCGGCGACGCGCTCGACGGCGTTGCGCTCCGCCCAGGACTGGACCGCGCCGGAGAGCGTGACCACGCCGTCCTTCACGGCGACGCTGATGCGGCGCGCCTCGCGCTCGGCGCGGCGGTCGAGGGCGCGCTCGATCTGCAGCCGGATCGCCGACGGGTCGATGGTCCTCGACTCGACCGTCAGGCGGTTCACCACCTGCCGGACGCCGGTCAGCCGCTGCACCGCACGCTCGGCATCGCCGCGCTGCGCCCACGTGTCGACGCTGCCGCGCAGGGTCACCGTGCCGGCCGAGACGGTGCACGAGATGCGCTCGTCGGGCAGGTAGGCGTCCCACTGCAGGCAGTCGCGCACGGCACGCGCGATGTCGACGTCGCTCCGGAGCGACTCAGGCGTGGGCGCCACGGTCATCTCGTCGACCACGTCAAGCACGCCCTGGACGCGGTGCGCCGCTTCGATGACCGCGACCCGCGCGGCCAGCGACGGCGCCTGCCCGGTCACCGTGACCGCCCCGTTCTCGACGCTGACCTTGCACGGGACCTGGCGGATGAACGGGTCCCACTCGATCTCCGACATGATGTCCGCGCGGATGCGCGCGTCCGACTTCACCATGGGCCTGGCGGTGATGGTCATGGCTCCTCCTTCGGTTCGGGGCCTGCGGGCCCGTTTCGGCTCGTGCGCCGGCCGAACGACGGCCGATCCGCACCTGCACTGCAACCTATGGAACGCGCCGCGGGAATGGAAGCGCGCGGCGCGCGGGACCTTTCCGCGTTCCGCGGCTCACAGCCCGAACGGGTAGGTGCCGGGATCGTGGTCGTGGGTCGCGCCGGCCTTCGCGTCCACCGCACGCGTCTCCGCGAACCACGCCCACTCGTCGAACTGCGCGGGCAGCGACGCCGCGAAGTAGTGGCTCGCGAGCTCGGTGTCGGCGCGGTAGATCACGCCGACGGCGCGCTCGAGCATCGGCTCGGCGAGCGCCTCGCGCACGGTGTCGCGCCCGAGGCCGCGCATCGGCAGCAGGAAGCGCGGGATGCCCGAGAGCGCGCACGCGCGCTCGTAGCTCTCCGGGTGGGAATGGCGCAGGTCGCGGACGGCCATCGGTCCGTCCCACTCCAGCGCCGCGGCCACCGTTCCGCGGTCGGTGCCCATGCCGATCAGGTAGGCGCCGTCGCCGAAGGCGGAGCGGGCAAGCGCGCCGAGGCTCGTCTCGCCCCGCGAGCCCATCTCGGTGGCCGTGGCGTCCCCGACGTGCGAGTTGTGCGCCCAGACCACGGCGCGGCAGCCGGGGCCGCCGCGCTCCATCACCGCCTGCAGCGTCTCGAACATGTGCGTGTCGCGCAGGTTCCACGACTCGCGCGATCCCAGGTACATCGCGCGGTAGTAGGCCTCGGCCGACCGGACGAGCGCCGCGTTTCGCTGCGCGTCGAACAGGTCGTCGTGCGCGGCCTCGGACACGCGCGCGCGCAGCATCTCGCCGAGCATGGCCACCGCGTCCTGCTCGCATCCCTCCAGCGACCCGGAGACCACCGCACGCCCGTAGCGCGCCGGGTCGTCCGCCCAGGGCGCGAGGCACCCGTAGCGCCGGCGCGCGCGCGCCGCGGCGGCCGGGTCGCTCCGGTCCAGGAAGGCGAGCACCGACGCGATCGACCGCTCCAGGGCGTAGATGTCCAGCCCGCAGACGCGTACCCGCGGCACGGACACGTCCCGCTGGCGGTCGCGCAGCCAGTCCATGAACTCGGCGGTCTCGCGGTTGCGCCACATCCACGACGGGAAACGCGCGAAGGCGGATGCGCGCTCCGGCTCGGCCCCTTCCCCGCGGGCGTGGCGGTCGAGCACCGCGGCGTCGGGCCAGTCGGCCTCCAGCGCCACCACGCGGAACCCGCGCTTCTCGATCAGCTCGCGGGTGATGCGGGCGCGGAATCGGTAGAACTCGCTCGTGCCGTGCGTCGACTCGCCGATCAGGACGACGCGTGCCGAGCCGATGCGGGAGAGCAGGCGCCCGAGATCGGCGGACTCGATGTCGGCGAACGGCTCGCACCCGACGGCGATCGCGCCCGAGGCCACCTCGGCCCGCACGTCGGAGCCGCGCGAGCTGCGCTTGCGGCGCACCGGGACGGCCGGCCCGGCCGACCATCCCTGCGCCCCGACGAGCGGCACGAAGCGCACGGCCCCGAGCGACTCCCGGTCCAAGGTGCCGTCGAGCCCGCGGATGATCCGGACCAGCTCCTGCCCCTGCGGGTCGCGCCCGACCGGGATCACCAGGCGCCCGCCGGGCGCCAGCTGCGTCAGGAGGCTCGGCGGAACGTCCGGGCCGCCGGCGGACACCACGATCGCGTCGAAAGGTGCGCGCGTCGGGACCCCGACCGACCCATCGCCCTGCAGCACCGTCACGTTGCGGAACCCGAGCCGCTGAAGCCGGTCGCGCGCGATCTCGGCAAGCCGCGGGTGCCGTTCGACGGCCACCACCTCGCCGCAGAGCAGCGAGAGCACCGCGCTCGCGTAGCCCGATCCCGCGCCGACCTCAAGCACTCGGTCGCCCGGCGACAGCCGCGCCGCCTCGGCCATCAGCGCCACGATGTAGGGCTGCGAGATGGTCTGGCCGTCCTCGATGGGCAGCGGGACGTCCTCGTACGCCATGTCGCGGTAGCGGTCGCCCACGAACTCCTCGCGCGGGACCGCATCCATCGCCGCGACGACGCGCGGGTCCACGACGCCCCGCGCCACCACCTGCCGGCGCACCATGTCATGCCGGCCTGCGGCGCGTGCGAAGGTCATGGTGCCTCCGTCCGTCCGGGGAATGCCACGCCACCGGACAGGAGCGACTGCACCGCGCGCTCGGCCTCGAGCATGTTGAGCACGTGGTTGCCGCCCACGGAGCGCTGGAGCTCATCGGCGATGACCCGGACGACGCGGTCGGTCACGTCCACCATCTGGGTTGGCTCGGATATCGGACGTATTACCAGCCGCATCGGCAACCTCCTGTGGAAAGAACTGGCGCCCGTGATCCGCCTTGCTCGATCATCCTCGTGGCAGTGGCGAGAGGCGCAAGGGGGAAGGTTTCCCCCAAACCCGGGGAAGATGTGGTCAACCGGGGGCTCCCGCGCGGGAACATCCTTGAGGGGGAGGTGATCCATGCTTACGTTGTCCGGGGAGATGGGCATCCACCACGCACAGACCAGTCCGCGCGAGATCCCGGTGCTGCTTGCGTCCGCGGCCCGGATCGGCGGCGTCGACGCGGCCGCCCTGCTGCTGCAGGAACCGGGAAAGCGCGGCACGACGGCGGTGGCCTGGCACGGGCTGAGCGAACGCGAGGCGTCGGCCATCATTCCCTTCGCGCAGACGTCCTACGAGCCGGGGCGGATCACGGCGCCGCAGTCGATCGAGGACCTCGATGCCGCGGGCGAGGAGCCGGACTTCACCGCGCTCGCCATCCGGGACGCGGGGTTCCGTGCCATGCGGGTTTCCCCGATCCGCGACAACGACGGCACCGCCTTCGCGGTGCTGCTGGCCCTGCGGCGGGCGCCGGCCGGCGGACCCCGGCCGGGCGACGAGCTGCTCGACCTGGTCGGCGGACACGCCGCCGCGCTGGCGCAGGCGGACTTCGCCCGCCGGCAGCAGGCGCTGAGCGAGGCGCAGCTGCGTGCGATCGTCGACAGCCTGGGCGAGGTCATCCTGCGCTTCGACGCGATGGGCACCATCGAGGCCGCCAGCCCGTCGTCGGAGACGGTCCTCGGGCGGACGCCCGAGTCCCTGGTCGGCGCGCCGATCGATGGCGTGCTGCAGGAGGTGGATCCGTCGATCTGCCCGCACGCCATCGCGACCTACGCCGCGGGCGGTCGGGCACCGCGCTTCGGCCGCGCCATCCAGGCGAAGGCGTGCCGCGCCGACGGCCGATCGGTGCCGATCGAGCTGGTGGTCTGCGAGGTGGAGCGGCGCGCGCGGTTCGTGGCCATCCTCCGCGACAACGAGTCCGAGCGCACCGCCGATGCCCGGCTGCGCCAAGCCGACCGGCTGACCGCGCTCGGAACGCTTGCGGCCGGGCTCGGCCACGACATGAACAACGTGCTGCTGCCGGTGCGCGCGCACCTGAACGCACTGGAGCAGGCCGCGGTCGCCTCGCCGGCGCACGCCGTGCCCGTGCCGGCGTCCGGGCACGTCGCCGAGATCCGCAGCGGCATCGAGTACCTGCAGGGCCTCGCCGACGGCCTGCACTCCCTGGCCAACGACCCCGGACCGGCGAACGGAAACGGCGACGGCACCGACCTGAACGCGTGGTGGGCGCGCGTGCAGGCGCTGCTGCGCCAGGCGGTGCCCCCCCTCACCGTCGTGACGGCCGAGATCCCCAACGGCCTTCCGCGCGTCGACGTCGCCGAGCGCGCCCTGACGCAGGCGGTGCTCAACCTCTTCGTCAACGCCGGCGAGGCGATCACCGCGGCCCGCCGGGAAGCTCCGGGGAAGGTGACGCTGCGCGCCTCGTGCACGCCCGACGGCCAGGCCATCGAGGTCTCGGTGGCGGACATCGGCTGCGGCATGACGGAGGAAGTGCGCGCCCGCGCGTTCGACATGTTCTTCACCACGAAGACGCGGCAGGTCGGCTCGGGGCTCGGGCTCGCGCTGGTCCAGCGCGTGGCCCGCGAGGCCGGCGGCTCGGTCGCGATCGACTCCCGCCCCGGCGAGGGGACCGTGATCCGCATGGCGTTCCCGCCCTGCCCGCTGCCGGCGTCGGTCACCCATGCCCACGTGGCGATCTCGATGGCCGACAGCCGGGCCGCCGCCTTCATGGAGTCGGCGATGCGCGCGCGCGGCATGCGCCAGGTGACCCTCGACGACGCCTCCGAGGCGGACGCGTGGATCGCCGACCCCCGGATCGTCGCCGCCCGCGACGCCGTGCGCTGGCTTGCGCGGCGCAGCCGGCGGACGCTCGTTCTGTACGGGGAACCGATCCCCGCCGCACGCCGCGGCTGGCGCGGCATCGCCGCCGGCACCATCCGGCGGCACACCGATTTCGACACGCTCCTGGTCGGCGTCGACCAGGCATGCTCCATCATCCAGAGGAGGAGAGACGATGAATGACAGCGCAATCGCGACGGCCGAACCGGCCGCGTCCGCACGCACGCTCGCGCGCAAGAAGGCCGTGAGCCCGGTGACGGGGACGTCGGAGGTCGTGGTCCGGCTCATGTGCGTCGACGACCATGCGCTGCTCGTGCAGGGAATGCGGGTGCAGGCCGAGCTCGACCCCGAGATCGACTTCGTCTCCGGCCTTCCCGACGTCTCGCGCCTGGTGGACGAGGTCGCCCGCATCCAGCCCGACGTCATCACGCTCGACGTCGAGATGCCGGGCCCGGACGTCTTCGAGGCCGCCGACCGGCTGCGCCAGCGCTTCCCGGAGGTCCGCTTCGCCTTCCTGAGCGCGCACGTCCGCGACGGGCTGCTCGCGGCCGCGTACCGGTGCGGGGCATCCGGCTACTTCGCCAAGGGCGACGACCTGAGGGACATCCTCGACGGCCTGAAGCGGATCGCCCGAAGCGCTCGCGGCACCTTCATCATGGGCCCGAAGGTGATGGCGCAGTGCCCTGCCGCGCGGGCCGTGCGCGGCAGCAAGCGCTCGCGGCGCGGCTCGAAGGACACCGACCAGGTGGTCAGCTCGGTCGACCGGCTCAGCTCGCGCGAGATCGAGGTGCTCCGGCACATCGGGAACGGCCTGTCGCGGGTCGAGATCGGCAAGGCGCTCTCGCGCAGCCCGAAGACGATCGATGGCCACCAGGAGCGGATCATGCGCAAGCTCGGCATCGCCACGCGCAGCGAGCTGATGCGCTTCGCCATCCGCGAGGGAATCGTGCAGGCCTGATCGCACCCGGCTGCAGGCGACGGTTCCGCCGAAGGGCGAGCCTCGCGCGCACGCGCCACCCACCCCGCCCGCCCGGGGCCCTGGGGGCGCCGGGGGGGGGGGCGTGCCTGCCCGGCGGCGGGCCCCGCGCGGCCGCGGGGGCAGCCGCCCGGGCGG
>JBEITQ010000222.1:0-3076 GCA_040374835.1 Phycisphaeraceae bacterium
CGTGGTGGACGACGACCCGGACATCCGCACCGCGATGGGCCTGGCGCTGCGCGCCGAGGGCGCGGTGACCGACGAGGTGGCCGACGGCAGCGTCGCCATGCACCACCTGCACGCCGCGCCGCCGGACGCGGTCGTGCTCGACGTGATGCTCCCGGGCCAGTCGGGGTTCGCCGTGCTCGAGCGCTGCCGCGCGGCGGCGCCGAAGGCGCCGGTGGTCATGGTGACCGCCAACCGCGGCACGCGACATGCGGAACTTGCCCGCAGCCTCGGTGCGGCCGCCTACCTGGTGAAGCCGGTGCCGCTCTCGACCCTGGTCGACGCGGTGGCGAAGGCGGTGGGACGGTGACGTGGTTCCGGCGCCTGCGCTATCGTGCCGAACCCCCGATGGCCCGCAAGCGCTACGTCATCCAGCACGCGATCCCGTCCCCGGACGGCTCGCTGACGCCGATGGGGACGCGGGCCGAGCTCGTCACGGGCCTGGCCACGTGCAACACCGGCCCCGACCAGCCGAACGGCAGCCTCCTGTACGGGCCGGGCATCGAGCTGGTCATCGCCCCCGGCGAGGATCCCGTGCGCCAGATGGAGATGGCCGTCACCGACGACGACATCGCCTGGACCATCATCCACCGGATGAAGAAGCAGTTCGGCTGGAAGTTCATCGACCCGGAATCGGGCCGGACGTTCTGACGCGCCGCGCACCGCCCGGGGGCTCGGTCGAGCCGGGCGCTCAGTCGAGCGATTCGCTCTCGATGCTCGCGCGCTCGCCGGCGAGGTGCTTCTCGACGTAGCGGCGCACCCAGTTCTCCCAGGTCTTGCCGGCCGCTGCGTCCTTGCCGGAAAACTCCAGTCGCCGGATGTGGGCGTAGGAGATGGTGCGCTTCTCGCCGCCGCCGGCAAGCATGATGCGCACCTGCGACGAATCCAGCGAGTCACCCTCGCGGCGGTCGAAGACGTAGCACTCGATCGCCGACCCGTCGGCGAGGTGCAGGGTCACGTCGCCTCGGTAGTCGAAGGCGGCGTTCAGAGCCTCGCGCAGGCGGTCGGCCGGCAGGGCCGAGAGGTCGACCACCGTGCCCTGGCGGGGTTCGGACTCGGCAGCCACGGTCACCGGCTTCCCTTCGGCTGGGTGCGGCCGGCCTGGCGGCGGGCATCCTCGGCCGCGGCGCACAGCAGGTCGTCCAGCTCCCGGACGAGCGTCCGGGTTTCGGCCAGGGCCGCCTCGAGCGAGGTCTGCCCCCGCACGTGCCGCATCGGGTCCACCCGGTTGGCGTCGGCCAGCCGGCGGTCCAAGGCCTTCGCCTCGGCTTCCAGGGCCTCGAGCAGCGCGCAGGCCCGGCTCAGCGCCTGGAGCCGGGGGTCGTCGGCAGCGACGTCGCGGAGGGCGACGGTGCCGGAAAGCTTGAGGGGCGACGAAACCGCGGGCCCCTCGGGGGGCGCCGGCGGAAGGCTGCGTTGGGTCGGGCGGGTCGGGGCGGCGATGTCCATGCGTGAACTGCAGAGGCGAAGGCGGGCACCGGCCCGGAAGGGGGCCCCGCCTGTCGATCCGCCATCCGTGGCGGACCGAAGAAGTTCCATAGCATACCCATCGTCCGCATCGGTCTCCTCCCGTGAGGATGCCGATAAGAACGGCCTCTCCTTGGAGCATCTTCCGTGAAGTACCTGGTCACCGGCGCCGCGGGCTACATCGGGTCGCACACCGCACGGGAACTCCTCATGCGGGGGGCGGAGCGGGTGGTGGCGGTCGACAGCCTGGAGCGGGGCCATCGGGCGGCGATCGGTGCCCTGGAGCGACTCGCCCCCGGCCGGGTGCGGTTCGTCGAGGCCGACATCCGCGACCGCCGGGCGCTCCGGGAGACCCTCCTGGCCGAGCGGCCGGACGTGGTCCTGCACTTCGCGTCCTTCGCCCTGGTGGGAGAGTCGATGGGGAACCCGGCCATGTACTGGAGCTGCAGCGCCGGCGGCACCGCCAGCCTCCTGGAGGCCATCCAGGCGGCCGGCACGCGGCGCCTCGTCTTCTCGTCCACCTGCGCCACCTACGGCGTGCCCGACCGCATGCCGATCGTCGAGACCATGCCGCAGCGGCCGTGCAACCCGTACGGCTCCGCCAAGCTCGCCTGCGAGACGATGATCCGCGAGCAGGTCGAGGGCGCGCGCCGCACCGGCGGCGACTTCGGCGCGGTGCTGCTTCGCTACTTCAACGTCGCGGGCTGCTCCTCCGACGGCCTGCTCGGAGAGGACCACGACCCGGAGACGCACCTCGTCCCGTCGGCGCTGCAGGCGGCGCTCGGCAAGCGCCCTGCCCTGGAGATCTTCGGTACCGACTACCCGACCCCGGACGGCACATGCATCCGCGACTACGTCCACGTCGAGGACCTCGCGGCCGCGCACGTCGACGCGGTCGCGGGGCTGCGCCCGGCGGAGTGCCGCGCGTTCAACGTCGGCATCGGCCGCGGCTTCAGCGTGCGCGAGGTGCTCGCGGAGTGCGAGCGCGTGGTCGGGCGGCCGATCCCCGCGAAGGTCGCGCCGCGCCGCGAGGGCGATCCGCCCGAGCTGCGCTCGGATCCCTCGCTCGTCATGCGCGAGCTCGGCTGGAAGCCGCGCCACGTCACGCTCGCGCCGATGGTCGAGAGCGCGTGGCGCTGGATGCAGGCCAATCCCGCCGGCTACCGGCGCTGAGCCGCGAAGCTCAGAGCGCGAAGCTCAGCCCGGCCCACAGCCCGAGGCCGTTGAAGTCCGGGTTGTTCGACGACGTCGATGCGTTCGAGATGTGGAACCAGCGCGCCGAGAGGTAGAGCCGCGTTCCCTCCCAGACGTCGAAGGTGACGCCCCCGCCGGCGCAGGGCGTGAAGTTGAACTCGGTGCCGCCGGTCGGCACCGGCTCCGTGGCGCCGATGATGCCGCACCCCGCGCTCGCGAAGACCGACCAGCGCTCGTAGGCCAGGAAGTGCCAGCGGAACTCGAGGTCGCCGCCGTAGATGAAGGCGTCGGTGGTGGGCTCGGACGCACCGCCGAGCGTCGCGTAGAGCGCCACCTCGAAGTGGTCGACGAAGAACCACGCCACGCCGATGCGGCCGAG
>JBEITQ010000207.1:0-3672 GCA_040374835.1 Phycisphaeraceae bacterium
CCCGACGCCGTCGACCGCGCGCAGGTCGCGGCGCTCGACCGGCTCGCGCAGGGCGGGCATCCGTCCGAGCCAAGCGCCCACCACGCCGAACCGCCCGACGTGGCAGAGCGCGATGATGGCCGGCGTGTCGTAGACCGGCGGACCGAGCACCGGACCGTCCATGCGGACACCAGGCTCAGTGCGAAAACCGTCGCCGGCACCGCGGCCGCGAACGTCCAGCCGCCGAGCATCGCGCGCTCGGCGACGCGCGCGACGCGCGACACGGCACCGGCGCCCTGTCCCATCGCCGCGAGCACCAGGTGCCCGACCGCCACCGTGCCGATCACGGCACCCGCCGCCGCTGCCGTCGCGAACGTCCCGACCGTGCCGCGCACCGATGTCTCCAGGAACCGGTCGAGCGAGGCGCGGCCGACGATGGCCACCGCCAGCGCAGCCGCGGGCACGATCACGGTCAGCGCCACCACGACCCACGCCGCACGGGCACGCGCCCATCGCCCCTCCGGCACGCCGGCCTCCCGGGGCCGGACGCGCCAGACGGCGAGCGCCACCGACCCAACCGCCGCCACGGCGATCGCGGGCCACGCCGCGCGCAGCACCGCGCCCGCGGGCACGCCCTGCACGTCGAGCGTGCGCAGCTCGAAGCCGAAGGTGCGCACCTGCGCCAGGTCGAAGGCGACGGTGAGCCCGGACACGACGAACGCCGTGGCCGCCGCCGCCAGCGCCAGCGCCGCGCGGTCCGTGCGCCAGGCGCGCACCAGCCGGTCGCCGGCGCGGTCGCCGTCGACGCGCCCGAGTTCGCGCTCCAGCCGATCCTCGGCCGGGCGCGCCGCCACGAACCACGCCGCGATCGGCCAGGCCCACGACACGAGCCCGACGGCAAGCAGCGCCTCGCGCAGGAGCCCGGTCATGCCGTGCACGGCGCACCAGTCGCCAAGCGAGGAGCCCGGCCCCGCCGCCTGCCACCACGACCAGAACACCGCGTACGGCGGCAGCGCGGCAGCCACCACCGAGATCGCAAGCAACGCACGCCCCGCCTGCGCGCGGCGCACGGCACGGCCGACCGGCCAGCCGAGCGCCGTCGCGGCCAGCGCGACGGCGACGCTCCAGAGCACCGTGGTGCGCACGGTGGCCTCGGCGTCGAAGGTTGCCGGCACGACCCCGCCGCTTGCGAGCAATCCAGCGCCCCCCGCGAGCGGCCACGCGACCGCCGCCGCGAACGCCGCGGCCGCGGCCGACACCGCCGCCACGCCTGCCCCGCGCACCTAGTTCCCCTGGCCTGCCGCGCGCCGTGCGGCGAAGAATCGCTCGACCGCCGCGTCAGCGTTCGCCGCCACCGCCGCCGGATCGACGCGCAGCGCATCCGGCACCGACAGGTCACCCGCGCCCGAAGGATGGACGAGCGGCACGTGGCGCGCCGCCACCGCGGCAAGCTGCCGCTCCGTCGCCGCGTCGAGCATGAACGCGACGAAGCGCCGGGCCTCGTCCGGGTGCGGCGCCCCGGCGACGATCGCCACGGTGTTCGGGATCACGTACGTGCCTCCGCCGGCGGCCGCCGGGTCGGCGAGGTGCCGCGGCATCACCATCGCTACCTGCAGGCCGCGCGCCTGCGCCGCCAGCACGTCGTCGGTGTCGGTCATGCCGAGGTCCGCCTCGCCGCGCGCCACGGCGTCGACGACGCCCGCATTGCCGCTCGTCAGCACCTTGGGCTCGTTCGCCACGAGCCGCGCCACGAAGTCGTCGAACGCCCCCGGGGCCGACGCGTCCCATGCCGCCTTCATGGCGCCGAAGTGGCTGCGCGTCGTGCCGAAGCGCGGGTCGGCCATCGCGATGCGGCCCTTCCACGCCGGGTCCCCGAGCGCCTGCCACGACGCGGGCGGGGCCGGCACGCGGCCGGGGTGGTGCACGATCACGCGCGCGCGCCCGGCGAACGCGAACCACCGGCCCGACGGATCGCGCCACTGCGGCGGCCACGATGCGACCGCCGCGGCGAGCGCCGCATCCGCGGGCCCGGCCTCGAGCGGCACCGTCACGCCCTCGGCGCCGAGCGCGACGTTCGCCGCCTGCTCGTTCGACCAGAAGACGTCCGCGCGCGGGCGCGCGCGCTCGGCACGCAGCGCGTTCGCGAGCGCCGTGGTCTTGGTGGCCTCGGTGTCGAACTTGGCGTCCACGCGGATCCCGGTCTCGCGCTCGAAGCGCTCGAACACCGGGCGCGCGACCTCTTCCTGGTCGGCGCTCGTGTACACGGTCACGCTCGGCGAGTCGCCGCATCCGGCGAGGGCCGTGAGCGCCACGAGCGACGCGACCGCCCGCGCGGCACGGGCCGCCCCGCGCACGCGGTCACTTGGCATTCGACGGGCCCGGCGCGGGCGGTGCGGACGGGGCCGCGGCACCGGGCGCGGCGGGCTTGACGCCCTTCTCCGCGAACTTCTGCCGCAGCTCGCCGAAGTAGCGCTTGTGCACCTCGCGCAGGTGCGCGGGCACGGGGTCGTCCTCGGACCCGCGCTCGTAGCCGGTGGCGATGGTGCCCGCCACTTCCTCGAGCGCCACGCGGCTCTCGCCGACGGGCGCCTGCCCGGCGACGAGCTGGCGCGCGATCACGTCGCCCTCGCCGCGCGCGCCCTTCTGCTTCTGGAACTTCGTGCCGAAGGCGGTCTCGCGGATCGAGCGGTCGCCGCCGGCAGCCTGCGCACGGCCGCCGCCGTTGCCGTCCTTCCTGCCGCTGCTTCCCTGCGACTGCCCGTCGCCCTCGGCGCTCGCGCGCAGCGCGCTGTCGGCCTCCGACTCGCTCATGCCGTCGCCGCCGCCCTGGCACTGGCTCTTGGCGCCCTCGGCGGCCATCGCCATCTGCCGCTCGGCCTCCGCCTCGCTGAGCATCTGCGACATCGCGGAACTCGAGTCCTGACCCTCGGACTGCTGGCTCGAGGCCTGCTGCTGGTCGCTGCCCGACTGTCCCTCGGACTGCTGCCCCTGCGACTGCTGGCCCTGGGACTGCCCGGGATTGCGGCACTGCGAGGCGCTCTTCTCCATCTCCTGGCTCATCTGCGCGAGCTTCGACTGCGCACCCTGCATCGACTCGGCCATCTTCCGGAGCTGCTCGCGCTGCGACTGGTTGAGCTGCGAGGCCTGCTTCATGGCCTCCTGCAGGGCGGCGGGGTTGCTCGCGAGCGACGGGTCCATGCCGGCCTGCTTCAGGGCCTCGGCAAGCTTGGCGGGGTCCTTGGAGAGCGCATCGAGCTGCTTGGCCGTGTCCTGGAGCGCCTTGGCGAGCTGCTCGCGCTCCTCCTTGGACAGGCCGCTGTCCTTCGCGGCCTGCTTCTGGAGCTTGTCCAGCGCCTCCTTGGCCGCCGCGAAGTCGCCCTGCTTGAGCGCCTCGGCCAGCTCACGCGCGGCGCCGGCGTCCTTCGGCAGCTCGAGCTTCGCGAGCGCGTCCTGCAGCGCCTTCGATTCCTTCGACTCCCGCGAGTCGGACACCTCGTCGAGCCGCGCCTGCAGCTCGGCCATCCGCTTCATCGCCTCGCGCGCGGCCTGCTCCGGGGAACGCACCGGGCCGGTCGCGCCCTCGTCGATTGCCTTGCGCGCCGCGTCGAGCTCGGCATCGAGCTTCGCGGCGAGCTCCGGCGACTGCTCGATCTGCTTGACGACCTCCTCGAGGCGCTTCTCCTCGGGCGTCGG
>JBEITQ010000178.1:0-4376 GCA_040374835.1 Phycisphaeraceae bacterium
GCGTGTTCGCCGACCTGGCGCTGGGGGTTGTGCGCGCCGCGCGCGAGCGCCGCGCCGACCTGATGGGGGCCGCGATGAGCGCGACGATGGCCGCGCAGCAGGCGGCCGAGTACCTCGGCGCGCGCACGGTGCATGCCGAGGGCCGGTCGTACCCGGTGTCCGTGCGCTACGAGCCGGGCGACGCCGCGCTCGCCGTCTGGGACCGCGCGGCGCGCGCCGTGCGTGCGCTCCTCGACGAGGTGCCCGAGGGCGACGCGCTCGTCTTCATGCCGGGGTCGTTCGAGATTGACCGCACGGCGGAGTCGGTGCGCGCGGCGCTGCGCGGCATGGCCGGTGCCGACCGCGTCGACGTGGTGGCGCTGCACGGGTCGATGCCGCCCGACCGCCAGGACGCGGCCGTGGCGCCCGCGCCCGCGGGGCGGCGCAAGGTGATCGTGGCCACGAACGTCGCCGAGACGTCGATCACCATCCCCGGCGTGCGGATGGTGGTCGACGCGGGACTGGCGCGCGTCTTCCGCGTCGACCCGCGCCGCGGGCTCAACGCGCTGCGGACCGAGCCGATCAGCCGCGCGAGCGCCGACCAGCGCGCCGGCCGTGCGGGACGCACGGCGCCCGGAACGTGCGTGAGACTGTGGTCCGAGGTCGACCACGCGCGGCGCCCGGCCGCGGAGACCCCCGAGGTGCGCCGCATCGACCTTGCCGAGTCGATGCTCATGGTGCTCTCGATGGGCTTCGGGCCGTTCGAGTCGTTCCCGTGGCTTGACCCGCCGGAAGAGGCCGCGGTCGCGCGCGCACGCGAGACGCTCGCGCTCGTCGGTGCGGTGGATGCGTCCGGTGCGATCACGCCGCTCGGTCGGCGGCTGGCGCGCATTCCCGCGCATCCGCGCCTGGGGCGCGTGCTGGTGGAGGCGGACGCGCTCGGGGTGCTGCCGCGCGCCGCGCGCTGGTGCGCGCTGGCGGCCGAGCGCGACGTGGTGCAGTCGGGCGGTCCGGGGCAGCTCGTGCGCCTGACCCCCGACGGCGAGCCGCCGAGCGACCTTGCAGCGCGCGAGGAACTGCTGCGGCGCGTCGAGGCAAGCGGCTTCCGTGCCGCGCGGCACGAGGGTGTCGAGGCATCGATCGCGGCCTGCCGCGAGGCCGTGGCCGCCGCGCGCGAACTGGAACGAGCCGCGGGCGAGGGCGCCGGTGCGGACGGGCGCGCGTCCCCGGGCGATGCGGTCCCCTCGGACGCCCCGAGCTTCGAGCGCGTCTCGCGCGCGATGCTCGCGGGCTTCGGCGACCACGTCGGGTGGCGGATGGATCCGCAGCGGCCGCACTGCGCGATGCCCGGCCGGCGCAAGGTGAGCATCGACCCGACGAGCATCCAGCGCGGCGCGGGGTTCGTGCTCGCGCTCGAGGTGCGTGAGGGCGGGCGCGGCGACCAGTTGCACCAGTCGCTCGGCATGGTGACGCCGCTCGAGCCCGCATGGGTCGAGGCGGCGATGCCGGCACGCGTCACGTCGCGCCGCGAGGTGCGCTTCAGCGAAGAGCTCGGCGCCGCAGCCGAGTTCGAGGAACGGGGCTTCGACGGCATCGTCTTCGAGTCGACCGTCCGACCCCTGCGCGGCGCCGAGGCGCGCGAGGCGGCGCACGGCGCGCTCGCCGAGCGCCTGGCGTCCGGCGAGCTGAAGCCCGCCTCATGGGACGAGCACGTCGACGCGTGGATCGCGCGGGTGCGATGTGTCGCGGCGTGGTTCCCGGAGCGGGGGCTCATCTCCTACGAGCCGGACGACCTGGCCGTGCTGGCCGCCGAGATCGCCGAGGGCTGCGCGCGCGCGTCCGACCTTGACCGCCGCCCCGTGCTCGACCTCGTGCGTGGCGCTCTCTCCTGGGACGACCAGCAATTCGTCGAGCGCATGGCGCCGTCGGCGATCGCGCTGCCGAGCGGCCGGCGCATGCCCATCGAGTACGAGCCCGGCAAGCCGCCGCGCGGGCGCTCGAAGATCCAGGACTTCTACGACCTGAAGGGCCACCCGACCGTGGCGGGCGGGCGCGTGAAGGTCGTGCTCGAGCTGCTCGGACCGAACTTCCGCCCGGTCCAGGTGACCGAGGACCTGCACGGCTTCTGGGAGCGGCTCTACCCCGAGGTGAAGAAGGAACTCAAGCGGAGGTATCCGCGACATGAGTGGCGGTAGGGTTTGACGCAAGTGCATGCGTGACAGCGTGTTGCGTGCGCGAATTCGCGATTTCTGCACGGAATCGGTAAACTGGCGCGCGTCATGGCAAAGGCGACTTCCTCCGGTGCCTCGCGCACCGTTTCCAAGACGGTGTCCCGCCCCGCAACCCGAACCAAGGCCGCCCCGGGGAAGCCCGTCCGCAAGCCGGCGGCGCCGGAACGGAAGCCTGCAGCGGCGGAGCGCAAGCCCGTCGCGCCGGAGCGCAAGCCCGCGGCTCCCGAGCGCAAGCCCGTGGCCCCCGAGCGCAAGCCCGTCGCCGCGGCCCCGGTCGTCGAGCCGAAGCCGGCCGCCGTCCCCGCCTGCCCGAAGTCGTCCGAGATCACCACGATCAACGCCGCGATGCGCTTCCTGCTTGCGCGCCCGGACTTCGAGCGCCAGCGCGCGTTGCAGTACGGCGAGCAGTCGTTCAAGCTCGACCGCATGCAGCGGCTGCTTGGGAACCTGGGCAACCCGCACCAGAAGGTGAAGACGGTGCACGTCGCCGGCACCAACGGCAAGGGCAGCACGGTCTCGATGGTCGCATCCATGCTGCGCGCCGGCGGCTACACGGTGGGCGTCTACACAAGCCCGCACCTCGTCGACATCCGCGAGCGCGTGCAGATCGACGGCCAGCCCATCGGCAAGAACGACTTCGTCGAGGCCGTGAAGCGCGTCGCCAAGGCCGCCGAGAAGCTCGGCGAGCAGCCCACCTTCTTCGAGGCGATCACCGCCGTCGGCTTCCTGCACTTCGCGGCCGAGGCGGTCGACATCGCCGTGATCGAGGTCGGCCTCGGCGGCCGGCTCGACTCGACGAACGTCATCACCCCGCTCGTCAGCATCGTCACCAGCATCGACCTCGACCACACCAAGCTCCTCGGCGCCACCAAGGCGCAGATCGCCCGCGAGAAGGCCGGCATCTTCAAGAAGGGCGTGCCCGCGCTCTTCTTCGAGCAGTCGCCCGAGGTGGACGACGTCATCCGCGACGCCGCGCAGAAGGCCGGCGCCGACCTGCGCATCGTCAACAAGGACATCGAGTTCTCCAGCCGCTTCTGCGTCACCCCGGACCTGGGGCCGCACACGCGGGTCTGCATGTACACGAAGACCACGCGCCTCGAGCACGTGCCGGTGCCGCTGCCCGGCGAGCACCAGGCGGCCAACTGCGGCCTCGCGCTCGCGGCGATCGACATCCTGAAGGGCTTCGGCTTCGACATCCCCGAGGAGAACCTCACCGCCGGCCTCGCCGCCACGAAGGTGCCCGGCCGCATGGAGCTCGTCTCGCACCGCCCGCGCATCCTGTGCGACGGCGCGCACAACCCCGCGGCGATGGGCGCCCTGATGCGCTGCGTCGGCGCGCACGTCCCCTACGACAGCATGGTCTGCGTCTTCGGCTGCTGCGCGGACAAGGACGTCGGCGAGATGATCGACAAGGTCAACCTCGGTGCCGACAAGGTGATCTTCACCCGCGCCTCCGCCACGCCGCGCGCCGCCGACCCCGAGGACCTGCAGAAGATGTTCCAGGAGCGCTCCGGCAAGATGAGCCAGATCGCCCGCACGGTGCCCGAGGCCGTCGAGATGGCCGTCCGCGGCGTCAGCCGCGAGGACCTCGTGTGCATCACCGGCAGCTTCTACGTGGTGGGCGAGGCGTTGAAGTACCTGTCGGAGCGGAAGTGACGGCCGGGCGATCGATAGACTGTCCCCTGCCATGGGATCACTCGCGCATGTGCTGGACACGGTGGCGCGCCTTCGGCCCGAGTTGTCTCGCCGGCATGTCCGGAAGATCGGCGTCTTCGGGTCCGTGGCCCGCGGGGTCGATCGTGCGGACTCGGACGTCGACTTCCTGGTCGAGCTGACCGAGCAGGGCGATCTCTTCGACCTCGTGGGCATCAAGCGCCTGCTCGAGCAGGAACTCGGGCGCCCGGTCGACGTGGTTCCGATCGGCGGCCTCAAGGACGACGTCCGCGACGTGATCCTCGGGGAAGTCCGCTATGCCGCGTGACGACGCGGCGCGCGTGCGGGACATCGTGGATGCCTGCGGCCGCATCGAGCGTGCCACGCGCGGGATGGATGCTGCCGGGTTTGCCGCCAATGACCTGGTGATCCGGGCGGTGCTGTACGACTTCGCGGTGATCGGCGAGGCGAGGATCCGGAAGCCCTCCGCGCGGCTCGAGGCATCCGGCGTCA
>JBEITQ010000060.1:0-9335 GCA_040374835.1 Phycisphaeraceae bacterium
GCAGCGGTCCGCGCAACCGCCCACCTACACTGCAACGCAATGTTCCGCCTCCAGAGCCCCTACAAGCCCATGGGCGACCAGCCCGAGGCCATCGAGCAGCTGGTGGCGGGGCTCGGCCGTGGCGAGAAGTTCCAGACGCTCCTCGGCGCCACCGGCACCGGCAAGACGTTCACCATGGCGAACGTCATCGCGCGCACGGGGAAGCCGACCCTCCTCATCAGCCACAACAAGACCCTCGCGGCGCAGCTCTACGAGGAGATGAAGGAGCTCTTCCCCGAGAACGCCGTCTGCTACTTCGTCAGCTACTACGACTACTACCAGCCCGAGGCGTACATCCCGCAGCGGGACATCTACATCGAGAAGGACGCGAGCCGGAACCAGGACCTCGACCGGCTGCGGCTGCTGGCGACCAGCTCGCTGCTGTCGCGCCCCGACACCATCGTCGTCTCGAGCGTCAGCTGCCTGTACGGCCTGGGCTCGCCGGACGAGTTCCGCAACCGAATGATCGTCGTCGACCGCGGCACCACGCTCAAGCGCCGCGACTTCCTGCTCGGTCTCGCGGCCATGCAGTACGTTCGCAAGGAGATCGAGCCCGGGCGCGGCAACTTCCGCGTGCGCGGCGACTCGATCGAGGTGTTCCCCGCGAGCGAGCAGCACGCGATCCGCATCGGGCTCTTCGGGGACGAGGTGGAGGCGATCGAGCTCTTCGACCCCACCAGCGGCGAGGTCCTCTCCGAGGAGGCCCGCGCCTGGATCTTCCCGGCCGTCCACTACATGATGCCGGAGGACCAGATGAAGCGCGCGGTGGAGGAGATCCGCGCCGAGCTCGACGCGCGCGTGCTCGAGCTGCGCTCCGAGGGCAAGCTGCTCGAGGCGCAGCGGCTGCTCGGGCGCACCAAGTACGACCTGGAGATGATCCAGGAGACCGGCTACTGCAGCGGCATCGAGAACTACAGCCGGTTCTTCGACGGCCGCCCGCGCGGCGCGCGCGCATGGACCCTCATGGACTACTTCCGCCGTGTCCCGAACCGCGAGCCGGACGACTGGCTGGTGGTGATCGACGAGAGCCACGGCACGCTTCCCCAGGTGCGCGGCATGTACTTCGGCGACCGCGCGCGCAAGGAGACCCTCGTCGCGCACGGCTTCCGCCTGCCGAGCGCCCTCGACAACCGGCCGCTGCGCTTCGAGGAGTTCGAGGAGATCCTGCCCACGGCGATCTACGTGAGCGCGACGCCCGCGCCGTACGAGCTCGAGCAGTGCCACGGCGTGGTGGCCGAGCAGGTGATCCGCCCGACCGGACTCGTGGACCCCGCAATCACGGTGCTGCCGGCACGCGGGCAGGTGCCCGACCTCCTCGAGCGCGCCAAGGAGCGCGCGACGCGCGGCGAGCGCGTCCTGGTCACCGCCCTCACCAAGCGGCTCTGCGAGGACCTCACCAACTACCTGCACAAGCACGGCGTGCGCGTGCGCTACCTGCACTCGGAGATCGAGACCCTCGATCGGCTGCAGATCCTGAAGGAGCTGCGCGAGGGCGCCTTCGACGTGCTGGTGGGCGTCAACCTGCTGCGCGAGGGCCTCGACCTGCCGGAAGTGAGCCTGGTGTGCATCCTGGACGCCGACACCCAGGGATTCCTGCGCAGCCGCTCGAGCCTGATCCAGACCATGGGCCGCGCGGCGCGCAACGCCAACGGCGAGGTGGTGATGTACGCCGACAAGGTCACGCCCGAGATGCAGGCGGCGATCGACGAGGTGGAGCGCCGGCGCGCCAAGCAGCTTGCCTACAACCGCGAGCACGGCATCACGCCCGAGACCATCGTGAAGGCGATCCGCTCGGGCATCGAGCTCGAGATCCGCGCCAACCGCACCGAGCGCGAGGCCACCGGCATGAAGGAGCCGAAGCGCTTCGCGAAGGCTGAGGCCATGCGCGAGCTCGAGGAGGAGATGCTGGCCGCGGCCGGCGCGCTCGAGTTCGAGAAGGCCGCGCGCCTGCGCGACCAGCTGCGCCGCGTCGAGGCCCTGCCCGAGGTCGACGGCATGGCCGAGGAACCCGTCGAGGAGCCGAAGCCGCGCCCGAAGGCAGGCATGCCCGGCACGCGCGCGGGACGGGGGAAGAAGGGGCGGAAGTAGCGCTCAGCCCGCGCGGCCGACGCGCATGCGCGGCTGCAGGGCGATCCGGCGCGCGGCGGTGCGCAGCCAGTCGAGCTCGGCGGGACCGGAAGGCCGCTCGCCGGCCGCGCGCGCCGACGACGAACGGCGCGCGAGGTCCTTCGCGCGGTCGACGACGGGGGGCTTGGCGACGATCGGGGCCATCGGCTACCTCCCCGAATTCGGCGCCCGGCGGCGTTTGGACGCACAAAAGAGGTCTGTGCGCGCCGGCAGCACCGGAGCCCCCTTTGCAACCCGCGCCCGGGCCTATATTTGCGGACTGCCCGTGGCGCGTGCCAAGCCCCCATCCCCGGCCCGTGCCGCCGCCCCCGCGGCCGACCCGCGCGCGATCCGCGTCCGCGGCGCGCGCGAGCACAACCTGAAGGGCGTCGACGTCGACGTCCCGCGCGACCGCCTCGTGGTGATGACCGGCGTCTCCGGGAGCGGCAAGAGCTCGCTCGCCTTCGACACCATCTTCGCCGAGGGCCAGCGCAAGTACATGGAGAGCCTCTCCGCGTACGCGCGCCAGTTCCTCGACCAGATGCAGAAGCCCGACGTCGAGTCGATCGAGGGCCTGCCGCCGACCATCGCGATCGAGCAGCGCGGCGGCGGGCACACGCCGCGCTCCACCGTCGCCACCACCACCGAGATCTACGACTACCTGCGCCTCCTCTTCGCGCGCTGCGGCACGCCCACCTGCTGGCATCGCGACGAGAAGGGTCGCACCTGCGGCAAGCCGATCCGCGCCACCGCGCCCACGCAGATCGTCGACGCGCTGCTTGGGCACGACGGTGCGCGGCTCATGCTCTGCGCCCCCGTGGTTCGCGGCAAGAAGGGCTTCCACAAGGAGGTGCTCGAGGCGTTCGCGAAGCAGGGCCTGGTGCGCGCGCGCGTCGACGGCAAGGTGATCGACGTCCGCGAGGCGCTCAAGGCCGGCGGCGAGAACCCGCTCGGCCTGGGCCGCTACGAAGTGCATGACATCGAGGCCGTGGTGGACCGCGTGGTGGCCCGCGCCGAGGACCGCCAGCGCCTGGCCGAGAGCGTGGAGACCGCGCTCAAGCTCGGCGAGGGGAACCTGCTCGTCCTGCAGGAATCCCCGGACGGCACCTGGGCCGAGCACCGCTACAGCGAGCGCTTCAGCTGCGCCGACCACCCCGAGTGCGCGCTGGAAGAGCTGGAACCGCGCCTCTTCAGCTTCAACAGCCCGCACGGCGCCTGCCCCACCTGCGCGGGCCTGGGGCACGTGCAGGAGTTCGACCCCGATCTCGTGGTGCCGGACCCGACGGTGCCGTTCACCGAGGCGATCGAGCCGTGGCGCCGCAACGGTCCGCGGATGAACATGTTCTATGCGCGGGCCATCCGGCAGTTCACCGGCTTCTTCAAGCTGAAGCCGTCGCTGCCGTTCGACGAGCTGCCCGCGAAGATCCGCACCTACCTGATGCACGGCATCCCCGCGGCCGAGCGCGAGGCGCTGGGCGCGAAGTTCGAGGGCGTGCTCCCGAACCTGAAGCGCCGCTTCGAGGAAAGCGAGAGCGAGTTCGTCAAGGAGCGCCTGCTCGGCTACATGAGCGCGTCGCCCTGCCCCGGCTGCGGCGGCAAGCGCCTGCGGCCGGCGTCGCTCGCCGTGAAGATCCGAAGCGGCACGCTCGAGACCGGCGTCTCGGACGTCACGGCGATGAGCATCGAGCGCGCGGTCGGGTTCTTCGGGTCGCTCACGCTCGGCGAGATGCAGGCGCAGGTGGCGCAGCCGATCCTGAAGGAGATCGATGCGCGGCTCGGGTTCCTGGCGAGCGTGGGCCTTGGGTACCTGACCCTCGACCGCGCGAGCGGCACGCTCTCCGGCGGCGAGGCGCAGCGCATCCGCCTGGCCACGCAGGTGGGAAGCGGCCTGGTGGGCGTGGCGTACGTGCTGGACGAACCGACGATCGGCCTGCACCAGCGCGACAACGACCGGCTGCTCGCGACGCTCCGGCGCCTCGCAGACATCGGAAACACCGTGCTGGTGGTCGAGCACGACGAGGACGTGATCCGCGCCGCGGACCACCTGGTGGACGTCGGCCCCGGCCCCGGCCGCCACGGCGGGCGCATCGTCGCGCAGGGCTCGGTGGACGAGGTGGCCGCGCACCCCGAGAGCCTGACCGGCGCCTACCTCTCCGGCCGCCGCCGCATCGAGGTGCCGGCGAAGCGCCGCCCGCTGCGCGCCGACCGCGCCATCACGGTGAAGGGCGCGCGCGAGAACAACCTGAAGTCGGTCGACGTCGCGTTCCCGCTCGGCGGGCTGGTCTGCGTGACAGGCGTCTCGGGAAGCGGCAAGAGCACGCTCGTCACCGACATCCTGCTCAAGGCCGCGCAGCGGCACGTGCACGGCGCGAAGGCCTCGCCCGGCGCGCACGACCGCGTCAACGGCCTCGCCGGCATCGAGCGCGTGGTCGAGGTGGACCAGAGCCCGATCGGCCGCACGCCGCGCTCGAACCCCGCCACCTACACCGGGATCTTCGACGAGATCCGCAAGCACTTCGCCAAGGTCCCCGAGGCCAAGATCCGCGGCTACGAGCCCGGCCGCTTCAGCTTCAACGTGAAGGGAGGCCGCTGCGAGGCGTGCCAGGGCCAGGGAATGGTGAAGATCGAGATGCACTTCCTGCCCGACGTCTTCGTCGCGTGCGAGGCGTGCAAGGGATCGCGCTACGCGCGCGAGACGCTCGACATCCGCTTCAAGGGGAAGACCATCGCCGAGGTGCTCGACATGACGGTGGACGACGCCCTCGCCCACTTCGACGCGCACCCGCGCGTGCGCGGGATGCTCGAGTGCCTGCGCGACGTCGGCCTCGGCTACATGCAGCTCGGGCAGGCGAGCACCACGCTCTCGGGCGGCGAGGCGCAGCGCATCAAGCTCGCCACCGAGCTCGGCAACATGTCGAGCACCCAGACCCTCTACGTGCTGGACGAGCCCACCACGGGCCTGCACTTCGCCGACGTCGAGAAGCTGCTCGGCGTGCTGCAGCGCCTGGCAGACGCCGGCCACGCGCTGGTCGTCATCGAGCACAACCTCGACGTCATCAAGTGCGCCGACTGGATCGTCGACCTCGGCCCCGAGGGCGGCGACCGCGGCGGCACCGTGGTCGCGAGCGGCCCGCCCGAGGCCGTGGCGAAGGCGGCCGCCTCGCACACCGGCCGGTACCTGAAGCCGATCCTGGATCGTGCGGCCGCGACGGCGGCCGAGCGCGCGCTCACGCCCGCTGCAGCTTCGCGTACTCGAGCACCAGCGTCTTCACCCCGACGGTCCGGAACGCGACCCGCGCGCGCGTGACGCTGCCGGCCATCATCACCGCCTGCACGACGCCCACGCCGAAGAGCGGGTGGCGCACCGTGGTGCCCGCGGGGAACTGCGCGGCGAGGCCGCGGCCGCGCGGGGCGTCGAACTCGTCGACGTAGGGCTCGTCGACGCCCTCGCCCGGACCGTCCTCGCCGACTTCCCAGCCGGTGGGCAGGCCGACGCGCTCCACGTTCGCCTCCGGCAGCTCGCGCAGGAACGCGCTCTCCATCGCCGCCATGCGCATGCCGCGCACCGCGCGGTGGGCGGCGTGGGTGAGGAGCAGGCGCCGCTTCGCGCGGGTCATGCCCACGAAGCAGAGGCGGCGCTCCTCCTCGATGTCCTCGGTGCCCTCGCGCGCGCGGGCGTGCGGCAGCAGCCCCTCCTCGCAGCCGATCACCGAGACGAACTCGAACTCGAGCCCCTTCGCGGCGTGGAGCGTCATGAGCGTCACCGCGCCGGCCTCGGGGTCGAACGCGTCGGAGTCGGCGACGAGCGCCACCGACTGCAGGAACCCAAGCAGCGCGCGCCGCAGCGTGGGCGCCGGGCCGTCGGGGTCGTCGGGCAGGCGGTACTCGCCGGCGGCGTTCACCACTTCGTCGAGGTTGCGGCGCCGCTGCTCGGCCTCGTCGCCGTCGGCGCCGTCGTCGAAGCCGCGCAGGCCGCTCTCCTCGAGCACCATCTCGGCGAAGGCCGCGAGCGCGTCGGGCTCGCCGGTGTCGAGCAGGCCGCGCCAGCGCGCCACCATGCCCGCGAACTCGTCCACCTTGCGGGCGGTGCGGTCGGCGACGCCGGCCTCGCGCGCCAGGCGCAGCGCCTCGAGCACGGGGACCTTGCGCTCGCCGGCGATCCGCTCGACGCGCGCCATCGAGGAATCGCCGATCCCGCGCGGCGGCACGTTCACGATGCGCGCGCACGCCACGTCGTCGGCGGGGTTCGCCGTCAGGCGCAGGTAGGCGATCAGGTCCTTCACCTCCTTGCGCTCGTAGAAGGCGGTGCCGCGCACGATGCGGTAGGGCACGTCGCTGCGGCGCAGCGCGTCCTCCACCACGCGGCTCAGGGCGTTCATGCGGTAGAGCACCGCCATCTCGCGCCAGGGCACGCCCTCGCGCTGGGCCTCGAGCACGGCCTCGGCCACCTTCATCGCCTCGGCGTGCTCGTCGGAGGCACGCACCACGCGCACCTTCTCGCCGTCGCCCTGGTTGGTGTAGAGCGGCTTGGAGCGCCGGCGCTTGTTGTGCCGGATCAGGCCGTCGGCCGCGGCCACCACGTGGGCGGTCGAGCGGAAGTTCTCCCCCAGGGCCACGGTGCGCGCGCCGGGGAAGCTCTCCTCGAACTCCAGGATGTTCCGGATGTCCGCGCCGCGCCAGCGGTAGATCGACTGGTCCGGGTCGCCGACCACGCAGATGTTCCGGTGCCCGCCCGCGATGCGCCGGGCGATCGCGAACTGCGCGCGGTTGGTGTCCTGGTACTCGTCGATCAGCACGTGGCGGTAGCGCGCGGCGGCCGCCTCGCGCAGGGAATCGGACGACCCGAGCGAGAGCGCCACCCGCATCAGGAGGTCGTCGAAGTCGAGCGCGTGGCTGCGCGCGAGCGCCGCCTGGTAGGCCTCGTAGGCCTTCGCCACCTGCCGCGAGGCGTAGTCGCCGGCGGACTCGCGGAAGTCGTCCGGCAGCAGCAGCTGGTTCTTCGCCGCGCTCACCTTCGAGAGGACCGCCGCCGGCTGGAAGTTGCGCTCGTCGAGGCCGGCCTCGGCGATGGCCACCTTCATCGCGCGCTTCTGGTCGTCGGCGTCGAAGATGACGAAGTCGGGGTCGACGCCGCACTCGAGCGCGTGGCGGCGCAGGAACATCGCGCAGAAGGCGTGGAAGGTGCTGACGACCAGCCCGCGGCGGCTCGCCACCTCGGGCGGCAGCATCGCCTCGACGCGCTGCTTCATCTCGCCCGCGGCCTTGTTGGTGAAGGTGAGCGCGAGGATCTGCCACGCGGGCACGCCGCAGGCGACGAGGTGCGCGATGCGGCGCGTGATGACGCGCGTCTTGCCCGAGCCCGGGCCCGCGAGCACCAGGAGCGGGCCGTCGCCATGCTCGACCGCGGCACGCTGGTCGGGGGTCAATCCGTCGAGGAGCGCGGCCCGGTCGGGGACGCGGCGCGCGGATGGCACCTCGGGCAATGGTTCTTCGGGGGGAAACAGCATCCGGGGGCATCCGTACGCGGCGGGCGCGAGTCTAGGAAGACAGCCTCCGACACTCTGTCCACATGCCCGACGGCGCCTTCACAATTGCTAAACCTTGGTCCGTGATGGGGTTGCGAATCACGGTTTGAAAGTCAATAAAAACGGAACGCTTGAGGCTTGCACCCACAACCTGTAGGGGTACCATGCGCCCCACGCCCAAGCGTTGGTGGTGCAAGGGTGGCCGGAGTCTACCGAACGGATGCCGAACACGCAACCGATTTCGGACCGATTCCGGCGTCGTGGGGGCGCGGGTGGCGCGCCCTTGGGTCCAGCGGTTCGGTGAGCACTTCCCTGGCCAGGATGGCCGGTTCAAGAGGTCGGGCAATGAGCATCCTGTGCGACACGCAGATCCGCGACTCGGTGCGGATCGTTCCCTTCGCGGACAACGCGAAGCGCCCCGGGACGGTGTCCTTCGGCGTCTCGAGCTACGGCTACGACGTCCGCGTCGGCACCAAGTTCAAGGTCTTCACCAACGCCACGAGCGGCGGCACCGCGATCGTCGACCCCAAGGCGTTCACCAGCGACCTCTTCATCACCATCGACACCGCCGAGACCGGCCGCGACCACATCGTGATCCCGCCGAACTCCTTCGCGCTGGCCGAGACCGTCGAGACGATCGACGTGCCGCGCGACGTGCTGGCCATCTGCGTGGGCAAGAGCACCTACGCCCGCTGCGGCATCATCGTCAACGTCACCCCGCTCGAGCCCGAGTGGCGCGGCAAGGTGACCATCGAGATCAGCAACACCACTCCCCTTCCCGCCAAGATCTACGCCAACGAGGGCATCGCGCAGATGATCTTCCTGCGCGCCGAGCGGGAGTGCGCCGTCAGCTACGCCGACAAGGGCGGCAAGTACCAGGACCAGGCCGGCCTGACGCTCCCGCGCGTCGACGGCCTGGCGCACGCCGAGCACGCCAGGCACTGAACCACCGGGCCGACGCCCGCGCCGGACCCACCGGCGCGGGCGTCGCACCGACCGCATCGAACGAGACGGATCCACGGACGCCAGGAACGCAGAGGAACAGGACAACACGACCATGCGCATCGCACGCCGATTCACCACCGCAGGCAAGGACGTCTACAGCACCGTCGAGTGGACCACCCGCTCGAGCCGCATCTCCAACTCCGACGGCAGCACCGTCTTCGAGATGCACGACGCGCAGGTGCCGGCCGGCTGGAGCCAGCTCGCCACCGACATCGTGGTCAGCAAGTACTTCCGCAAGGCCGGCGTGCCGCAGCTCGGGAAGGACGGCCGCCCGCTGAAGGACGCCGCCGGCAAGCCGGTCCTCGGCCCCGAGCGCAGCGTGCGCCAGGTGGTGCACCGCCTCGCCGGCTGCTGGCGCCACTGGGGCGAGAAGCACGGCTACTTCTCCAGCCGCAAGGACGCCGAGGCGTTCTACGACGAGATGGCGTGGATGCTGGTCCACCAGGTGGCGGCGCCCAACAGCCCGCAGTGGTTCAACACCGGCCTCAACTACGCCTACGGGATCAGCGGCCCCGCGCAGGGCCACTGGATCGCCGACCACGAGACCGGCAAGGTCACGCTGGCCAAGGACGCCTACAGCCACCCGCAGCCGCACGCCTGCTTCATCCAGGGCGTGCGCGACGACCTCGTCGGCGAGGGCGGCATCATGGACCTCTGGAC
>JBEITQ010000034.1:0-11776 GCA_040374835.1 Phycisphaeraceae bacterium
CGAGCCGCGCCCGCACCTCGGCGACGAGCGCGGCATCGAGCCGGGACATGGCCGCACGCGCGGTGCGGACCGCGGCGGCGGTCTGCCGGGCCGAGCCGTCGCGAACCGCCGGCGCCGCCTCGATCGCCAGGACGGTGAATCGCGACCTCGAGTAGTTCGAGACGCGGCGCTCGAGGTCATGCTCGCGCAGGCGCGCGGCAGCCTCGGCGGGCAGTGCGGCGCAGATCGACTCGAGCCCCGAGCGGTTGGCGTCGTCGACCGCCGCCATCGCCCGTGCCCGCGCACGGCCCGCCTTCAGCCGTGCGGCATCCGCGCGGGCGCGCGCCTCGTCCCATGCCTTGCGCTGGTCCGGCCCCTGTCCCGATGCGGCCTCGAGCTCGTCGAGGTTCGCCTCGTCGAGGCCCTCGGCCGCAAGCGCGGCGTGCACCTCGATCGGGTGCTCCACCTGCGCGTCGGCAAGATCCTCGGCGGCGCGGGCGACCGCGCGCCGGTAGGCCGCGATCGCGGGCTCGACCGCGGCGCGCTGGGCGGCATCGAGCTCCAGTCGCGCGACGACGGGATCGAGGTCGAGGATCGTGCCCGTCCGGCGGCTGCCGGAGGCGAGCCCTTCGACGACGCACGCAGCCCGGGCGACGGCGCGACGGCTCGCCAGGCGATCCACGAACGCGGTGCGCGTGGGCATCGCCTGAAGCAATTCGGCGGCAAGGGCCTCGTCGAGCGCACGGATGCGCGCGAGCGCCGAACGGTGGCGTCGCGCCAGCTGCTGCATGAACGTCGCGTCGCGCTCGAGCTCCTTCTGCTCGCGCGCACGGGCGTCGCGCACGAGCGGGGCGATCGACTCGCTGCGCACCTGGTCGAACGCCGCGAGGTACGCGTCGTGCGCGCGGTCGACCGCGCGCCATTCGTCGGGCGTCAGGGGTTGGGCCTCGTCCGCGGCTGCGGCGGCGAGGTCGAGGGTCCGCACCGGCCCGGGCACCGCGTCGAATCGAGGTTGGCTCCAACCCGAGCAGGCCGCGAGGGCCACGCTCAGGGCGGCCAGCACCAGCCGGGCTGCGCGCCAGGGAGGTTGCACAGACCGAGTGTAGGGGTGGATTATCGGGGATGCCGGGCGGTTTTCCCGGCGATTCCGCTTGGAAGCAGGACCGGTGGAACGGACGGTTCACGGGTCAGCGGCCTCCGTTCCGGCCGCCATTCCCCCTCCGAGCAAGGACGACGTTCATGTCCACCGCGCGACGCAGCTGGAAGCCTTCCGACGACCACGGCACCTGGGGCCGCCGCGCGTCGGCGCTCGCCTCGACCGCGGGGCTCGGCACGGTGATGGCGTTCGTCGCGTTCGGCTCGATGCGTGCCGGCTTCGGTACGCGCGAGGCGGGCGCGGAGTTCGGCGGATCGTGGCAGCAGGCGCAGGCGACCGCGCCGTCGGTGGACGACGGCGTGATCGACGTGCCCGCCGAGCGGCCCTCGCTGCAGGCGGCGCTGGACGCATGCCGTGACGGCATGACCGTGCGCCTCGCGCGCGGCGTGCACGCGGGCGGGGCCCGCATGGTGGCGCGCGGCGTGTCGATCGTCGGCGCGGGGTCCGGGGAAACGAGCATCCGAGGCGGAGGGAATGGGCCGGTGCTGACCGTGCTCGGCGACCGCAACGCGACCGTGTCGCTGCGCGGCCTGTCGATCACGGGCGGCACCGGGCGGATGGGTGCGGGACTGCGCGCCGAGGGCGTGCGCCTGCAGGCGGAGGACGTGCGCGTCGCCGGCAACGAGGGCGGCGGCGCCTGGCTGACCGCGACCGAGGCGCGCTTCTCGGCGTGCGCGTTCGAGGACAACCGCACCGCCGGCAGCGGCGGTGCGGTGTTCGGCGACGCGAGCGAGATGTCGTTCACCTCGTGCCGATTCGAGGGCAACGAGGCGGCGTCGCTCGGCGGCGCGGTGCACGGCTCGGGCGGGAGCGCCTCGTTCCTCGCGTGCACGTTCGAGGGAAATGCCACGCGCTCCGGCGCGTGGGGCGGCGCGGTGTTCGGCCGCGACGCCTCGGTGCGGATGGACGGAACCGACTTCGCGCGCAACCGCGCGATCGAGGCCGGCGGCGCCGTGTGCGTGCTCGGCGGCACCGCCGAGGTCTCGGGATGCACGTTCGAGGCCAACACCAGCGAGACGGGACGCGGCCTCTTCGCGCGCGGCGCGGGCCTGCGCGTCGTCGGAAGCCGCCTGTGCGGATCGGCCGAGACCGCCGTCGGCGGCGAGTGGTCGGGCGAGGGCAACACCTTCGACGCGGCCTGCTTCGGCGACTGCGACCAGGACGGCACCCCCGACGCCGAGGCGATCGCGCGCGGCTGGGTGACGGACCGGGACGGCAACGGCGTCCCCGATGCGTGCGACCCCGACTGCAACATGAACGGCATCGCCGACGGCTACGAGATCGCCATGGGGTTCTCGCAGGACCTCAATGCCAACGGCACGCCCGACTTCTGCGAGATCCGGTCGGGCCTCGTGCGCGACGACAACCACGACTGGGTGCCCGACGAGGTGCAGGTCGCGGCGGCGGCGGCGGGCCCGGCGAGCGGCGTCGAGGCGGCGCCTTCCGAGTCCCAGTCCTTCGGCACCGAATCTTGGGCGATGACGCCGGCCCCGGCGGTCGAGCCGCCCGCGTCGTTCGACCCCGCTCGCTGGGGGCCGGGAATCAAGGCCCCGCCGATGGCCGCTGGGCGTCGCTGAACCGGAACTGACGCACCGCCGTACATTCAGGGCATGAGAGGCATCCGTCGAGCAGTCGTTCTGGCGTGCGCCGGGTTCGCGTCCGCCGCCCAGGCCGCCGACATCCTCGTGACCGGGTTCGACGACTACGGCACGGGAAACCTCAACGGGCAGATCGTCTGGTACCAGCCGTTCCTGGTGTCGTGGGCCACGTCGTCGCTCGTCAACACCGGGCAGATCGCCGGCAACGTGATCGGCAGCGGCGTGAATCCGGGCGTCGATCCGGTCGGCGGCACCGGGCGCATGGTGCGGCTGTGCACCGAGCGGGTAGCGGGCGGGCGAACCAAGGCCTATGTCGACCTGGCCAACAGCGGCAAGTGGGCGGCCGCGAGCGCGGGCGGCAACGGGATCCTCGAGTCGACCGTCAAGATGTTCGTGCCGGCGTCGGCGCCGTTCGCGTGTTCGTTCGGGCTGATGATCGCCAAGAGCTCGTTCGAGACCGGCGGCGGCTTCCTGGTGAACGCCTCCAACGGCTCGATCAGCGTGCTCAACGGCGGGTACGCGGCGGCGAACCGCGTGGCCACCGGCGCGAGCGCGGCGCTCGGCCAGTGGAACGAGTTCCGCTACCGGTGGAACCCGGCGAACGGGCAGGCCACGCTCGCCCTGAACGGCCAGCAGGTGTTCGCGCACGCCACCGGCGTGTTCGGCGGCGTGTTCGCGACGAACCTGTTCGCGACCACCGATGCCGCCCCCGGTGCGCTGAACGCGTACGGCTTCTTCGACGACCTCGCGATCCGCGCGGTGCCCGACGCGCCGCCGCCACCGTCGTGCCCGGCCGACCTGAACGCGGACCGGTTCGTGAACGGCGACGATCTCGGGGTGCTGCTCGGCGCGTGGGGCGCGTGCGGCGGCAGCGCGTGCCCCGCGGACCTGAACGCCGACGGCTTCGTCAACGGCGACGACCTCGGCGTGCTGCTCGGCGCCTGGGGCGCGTGCCCGCCCTGATCGCACGCCCGGCGCGGGCGCGCACCCGCATCCCCAACGCACGCGGCAGGATTCGAACCTGCAACCCTCGGTTCCGAAGACCGATGCTCTATCCGTTGAGCTACGCGTGCCGAAATAGGTGCCAGGAACGCCTGTCCCTATTTATGCGGAGAGGAGGCCCATTGGTACGTGCCACCGTCTGCCGCGCGGGAAGGGTACGCGGAAAATGGGGACAGGGGTTCCTGGCACCTATTTACAGGCCGATGGTCGAGTAGCCGGCGTCGACGTAGATGCACTGGCCGGTGATGCCGGTGCTCAGGTCGCTCAGGAGGAAGAGGGCGGTGTCGCCCACCTCCTCGCCGGTGATGTTGCGGCGCAGCGGGGCCTTCTGCTCCACCCAGCCGAGGATGTCGCCGAAGCCGCCGACGGCCATCGCGCTCAGCGTCTTGAGCGGGCCGCCGCTGATGACGTTCGCGCGGATCTTGCGCTCGCCGAGCTCCATCGCGATGTAGCGGTTGGTGGCCTCGAGCGCGGCCTTCGCCACGCCCATGACGTTGTAGCCGGGCACGGCCTTCTCGGCGCCGTAGTAGCTGAGGGCGATCATGGCACCGCCGTTCGGCATCAGGTCCGCGGCGCGCACCGCCATCGCCTGGTAGGTGAACGCGCTGATGTCCATCGCCTGCGTGAATACCTGGCGCGGCGTCGCGCAGTACTTGCCCTTCTCGAGCCAGCTCTTGTCGGCGAAGGCGATCGAGTGCACCACGAAGTCGATCGTCCCGAAGTCGGCCTTGAGCTTCGCGAACACCGCGTCGAGGTCCGCGTCGCTGCCGGCGTCCATGGGCATGAGCCACGGGTCCTTCACGCCCAGCTCGTCGATCGCGTTGCGGCAGCGGCGCTCCATCTTCTCGCCGGGCAGGTGCGTGAACAGGCACTGGGCGCCCGCCTTCAGGAGGCTCTGCGTGATGAACGTGGCGTAGCTGCGGTCGTTGGCGATGCCGACGACGAGCCCGCGCTTGCCCTTCATGAGTCCGCTGGTGTCCATGGGGGCGGGATCCTAGCCGAGCCGCTCGTCGAACCGCCACGGCCGCGGGTCGATGACGTCCGCGGGCGGCACGAGCGCGTCGCGCACCCGCGCCACCAGGGCGTCGAGGTTGCGCCCCTCGCGCGCGCTCACGGCGAGGTCGGCGTCCGCTGCCTCGGCGCACGAAGCGGCGTCGTCGCGGTCGCACTGGTTGAGGACGCGGATGACGGCCGCGCCGGACGCGTGCGTTGCCGCGTCGCCCGCCCATCCGAGGCCCGGCGCCGTGAGCGCGATCACCAGGTGCGCGCGTGCGATCGCGTGCGTCGCGAGCTCGGCCGCCGCGCGCTCGATCGCATCCATGCCCTCGCGCGCACCCGGCGTGTCGAACACGTCGGCCACCAATCCCGCGAAGTCGATCCGCGCCGCGACCGCGTCGCGGGTGGTGCCCGGGCGGTCGTGCGCGATCGCCACCTCGCGCCCGGCAAGCGCGTTGAGCAGCGTGCTCTTGCCGGCGTTGGCCGGCCCGACGATGGCCACGCGCGGCGGATCGACGAGCCGAAGCAGCCGAAGGTCGCGCGCCGAGGTCGCGCCCGGGGCGCCCTGTGCGCGCCATCGCGCGGGCTGCGCGACCAGCAGGTCGATGGCGAGCGGGCTGGCCGCACGCGCCAGCGTGCGCAGCATCGCGCGCTCCAGTTCATCCGCCGCCTCGGGGTAGTGGTCGTCCGCCGCGCCGCCGGCCTCGCCCGCCGCCCATGCGTCGCCGACGACCATCGCCCCGAGTTCGGCCATCCGTGCGTCGAGCCGCTGGCGGATCCGCGGCCCTCCGTGCGGCATCACGAGCGCCCGCCCGTCGGAAACGCGCGCCACGACGCCATCGTCGATCTCCCCGAACTTGCGCCACGCCACCGCGCCCGCCGCCGGCGCGCCGCGCCCGCAGAGCGCGACGAGCGCACGATCGAGCTCCGCCGGCGAACCCGCCAGCTGCGCCACCGCGATCGCCCCCGGGTGCGGCGACGTCGACCACCACCAGCGAAGCGCGCCGCGCGCGTCCACGCTCACTCCGGCGCGCCCGCCGCCTCGACCGCGACGCGGATTCCCTGCAGCACCAGGTCGGGCACCACGCGCTGCACGGACGGGCAGTCGGAGAAGAGCGTCTCGGCGTCGCCGCCGGTCGCCACCACCAGCGGGAATGCGCCGTAGCTCGTCGCGTAGCGCTCCACCAGCGTCTGCACCATGCCGCGGATCCCCTCGAAGACCCCAAGCCGCATCGCGGACACCGTGTTGCGCCCGAAGGCCTCCTCGTCCGACGGCCGCTCGAAGCGCACCTTCGGCAGCGCCGCGGTGCGCGCGTGCATCGCGTCCAGCTGCACCTGCGCGCCGGGCGCGATCGCGCCGCCGTGGAACGTGCCCTCGCCGTCGATGAAGTCGACCGTCACGGCGGTGCCGGCGTCGACCACGATCACGGCCTGCTTCGCCATCGCGAACGCCGCGGCGGCGGCGAGCAGCCGGTCCTGCCCGGGCGTCGCGCCCTCGTCGAGGCATCGGCCGATCGGCACCTCGAGGTCGCGGCCGATGCGCCAGACGTCGGCGCCGGTCGCGGAAGCCACCTTCGTCTCGACCTCGATCGCCACCGGGTCGTTGACGCTGGCGATCACGATCTCGCCGTCCTCCTCGCCGCGGTGCGCCCAGGCTTCCTCGACGGCGTCCACGACGGCGGCAAGGTCGTCGTTGACCAGGTGCCTCGTGCCGTGCACGCGATCGCCGTGGAAGTGCGCCACCGCGGTGCGGGTGTTTCCGACGCTGACGGCAACCAGGAATGGCATGCGCGGGAGTCTATGGCGCGCGTGACGGCGGGCCGGTCCGCGCCCGCATCGCCGCGCTCAGCCGCGCGCGGCCTTCACGAACGCCGCCGCGCGCGCCGGGTCGACCGGGCGGTCCCATCGCCCGTCCTGCTTCACGCTGCTGCCGACGATCACCGCGTCGGCGACCGAGAGCAGCCGGCGCACGCTCGACGCGTCCGCGCCGCTTCCGGTCATCACGGGGAGCGACGTCGCCGCGCGCACCGTGCGCAGCTCGGCCTCGTCGACGGCGACCCCCGTCTCGGCGCCCGTCACGATCACCCCGTCGGCCAGGAAGAACTCCGCCGCGCGCGCGAAGCCGGCGATGTCGACGTCCGCGGTCACCGCGTGCGAGGCGTGCTTCTTCTTGATGTCGGCGAACACGCGCACGCGGTCCGCGCCGATCGCGCGCCGGTGCCGCAGCAGCGCCCCCGCGCACGCCTCGGGCATCAGCCCCTCGTCGGCCACGTGCGAGAAGACGAAGTTCTCGACGCGCACGAAGTCGAGCCCCGCGGCGTGCGCGACCGACAGCGCCTCGCGCGCGCCGCCCCCGAGCACCTGGATGCCGATCGGGACCTCGACCGCGGCGCGCACCGCCGCGGCGACCACGGCCATGCAGGCGGTCACCTCCGGCCCGATGCCGTGGCCGAGGTAGGGCCGGTCGTGCATGTTCTCGACGATGATCGCGTCGAAGCCCGCGTCGCGCAGGAGGCGCGCCTCGCGCACCGCCTCGGCGACGAGCTCGCGCGGGCCGTGCGCCGCACGCGGCGTGCCGGGCAGGGCGCCGACGTGCACCATGCCCACGGTGCCGCGGATGGGGGAGTCGGGGTGCGCGGTCGGCTGGTTCATGGGGCCGATGGTACGGGCGTGGTGCCGTCCGCCACCCCGAGCATGGCCTCGCGGAAAGTTCGGTACTCGTGCGACTGCGACGCGCGGACCACCTCGAGCGAGAGCCGCCGCTCGAGGGTCGGGTCAAGCCCGAAGCGCATGCCCATGCCGACGTAGTCGCGCATGAGCGGCGGGGAGAGCATGGTGAGCCCCGGGCGCCCGCTGCGAAGCGCGAGGTACTGGAGCGTCGCCGTCTCGGCGACCACGGCGTCGATGCGCGACGCCTCGAGGTCGTCGATCGCCGCCTCGATGGTCGCGTAGCCGGACGCCGCGACTTCGGCCGACCGCGCGTAGTCCTCGCCCGCGCTGCCGCTCACCACGCCGACGCGCGAGCGCGCCAGGTCCTGCGCACCGCGCACCACCGGCTGCAGGCGCTCGACCGTCAGCGTCGACGTGGTCACCGCGGCCATGATGGTCAGCAGCACGAACCCGACCGCCATCCACGCGGTCGCGAGCAGCTTTCCGCGCCGGGTGAGCGGCACGCGGTCGCCGTACCCGACCGTCGACACCGTCACGACGCTCCACCATGCGGACTCCGCCAGCCCGCGCGCGGGCGAGCCCTGGATCGGCGGGTTGCGGCGGCGCTCGATGGCCCAGAACGCCGCGGCAAAGCCGAGCGTGAGGCCCGCCAGCACCGCCAGCCACGTCAGCACCTCCGGATGCGTCACGCGCTCGAGCACCGCGCCGACGGAGAGGTTCCGGCGGACGCGCGTCAGGATCGAGACGCCCGTCTCGTCGAAGGGAGGGGTCAGCGCGAACCGGGCCATGTGCTCCGGGTCGATCGCGATCCCGGTCACCGCCACGTCGATCTCTCCCTGCTCGAGCGCCGCGAGCAGGTCCGCGTAGGTGAACGTGCGGATCGAGTAGTCGACGCTCGTCTCGCGCACGATGTGGCGCCAGGCGATCGCCGCAAGCCCCGACCAGTACGGCGTGCGCTCGTCGGGCGGAACCGACCACGGCGGATGGTCGCAGGTGCCCACGCGGAGCTTCGGAAGCGACGATCGGGACGGCTGCACGCCGCCGATCGTCACCGTCGCCGTGGGCCGGTCGCCGACGTGCGCGGTGTCCGCCGGCGCGATCACGGCCGGCTGCCCCGGCGACTGTGCCGCGGCGCAGGGCGCGAGCCACGCCGCGGCAAGCAGGGCCATGGCGGTCATCCAGCGCATGGCGGCGCAGGATAGGGAGGGCAGGGCGGTATCGTCCCCTCCCCGTGCACGCCAACGAACCACGTCCCGTCGCGGTGATCACCGGCGCCAGCGCGGGAATCGGCGCGGCCACGGCGATCGAGCTCGCGCGCCGCGGGCACGACCTGGTGATCTCCGCGCGCCGCCGCGACCGCCTCGCCGAGGTCGCCGCGCGCGCCACCGAGGCCGCGGGCCGCCCGGTGCGCACCGAGATCGTGCCGCTCGACGTCACGGTGCGCGGGCACTCCGCCGAGCTCCTCGATGCCGCGGAGCGCGCCTTCGGCCGCTTCGACGTGGTCTACGCGAACGCCGGCTACGGCATGGAGCGCCCGATGCACGCGCTCGACGACGCCGAGCTGCGCCACATGTTCGAGACGAACTTCTTCTCCTCCGTCGAGCTGTGCAACGAGGCGGCGCGCCGCCTGATCAAGGCCGGCCGCCGCGGCCACCTCTTCATGTGCTCGAGCTGCGTGGCGAAGTTCACGCTGCCGGACTTCGGCGCCTACAGCGCCTCGAAGGCCGCGCAGGCGCACGTGGCGCGCGCGATGGCCTACGAGCTGCGGCCGCACGGCATCATGGTGTCGAGCGTCCACCCGGTCACCACCGCCACCGAGTTCTTCGACGTCTCGCGCGAGCGCATGCTCCCGGGGCACGAGCAGCAGTACGCCATCCACGACATGAGCCGCTTCTTCGTGCAGCGTCCCGAGGTGGTGGCGCGCGCGATCGCGCGCTCGGTCGGGAAGCCGCGCACCGAGGTGTGGACCAGCTTCCCCACGCGCGTCGCCGCGGGCTTCATCACGGCGTTCCCGTGGATGCTCGACGTGGTGGTGGGCTTCTCGCGGCGGCGCGGCGCGGCCCGCCGGGCCTCCTGAGCGCCTGCGGGGCGGCGGGGTCCGGGCTATCCTTCTCGGCTTGCGCCGCGCGGGCGGCGCGCCACCTCGACACAGGACACTGCCATGGCACTTCGCATCGCCATCAACGGATTCGGACGCATCGGCCGCCTCGTGTACCGCTTCGCGATGCAGCAGCCCGGCGTGGACGTCGTCGCCGTGAACGACCTGGTGCCGTCGGACAGCCTGGCGTACCTGGTGAACCACGACACGATGCACGGCCGCTTCGCGCACCGCGTGACGGCCACCGCCGATGGCTTCACCTGCGACGGCCGCACCACGCGCTGCCTGAGCGAGAAGGAGCCGTCCAAGCTTCCGTGGAAGGACATGGGCGTCGACATCGTGCTCGAGTCGACCGGCCGCTTCGTGGACTTCGAAGGAGCGTCGCAGCACGTCGCGGCCGGCGCCAAGCGCGTGCTCATCAGCGCGCCCACGAAGAGCGACGACAAGGTCCGCACCTTCGTCTACAAGGTGAACCACGAGTCCTACGACGCCTCGAAGGACCGGATCGTCTCCAACGCCAGCTGCACCACCAACTGCCTCGCCCCGGTGGTGAAGGTGCTGCTCGGCCACTGCGGGATCGACGAGGGCCTGATGACCACCGTCCACGCGGTCACTGCCACGCAGCCCACGCAGGACGGCCCGAGCAAGAAGGACTGGCGCGGGGGCCGCAACGCCTACATGAACATCATCCCGGCCTCGACCGGCGCCGCGAAGGCAGTGGCGCTCTGCCTGCCCGAGGTGAAGGGCAAGCTCACCGGCATGAGCTTCCGCGTGCCCACGGCGAACGTGAGCTGCGTCGACCTCACGGTGCGCACGTCGCGGGCCACCAGCCTCGACGCCATCCACGACGCCATGAAGGCGGCCTCCGAGGGCCCGATGAAGGGCGTGCTCGGGTTCACCGACGAGGAGGTCGTCTCCAGCGACTTCATGGGCGACCCGCGCAGCTCGATCTACGACAAGCTGGCGTGCATCCAGCTCAACGACCGCTTCTTCAAGCTGGTCAGCTGGTACGACAACGAGGCCGGCTACTCGCACCGCTGCGTCGACATGATGCGGTTCATGGCGTCGAAGGGCCTGTGAACCCGTGACGATCCTCGCCGAATCGACCACGCTGCTCTTCCCGTTCGCGGACTACTGGGCCTTCTACGCGGGCTTCACCGGCTTCGTGCTGGTGCTGCTGGCGCTCGACCTGGGCGTCTTCCACCGCAAGGCGCACGCCGTCTCCATGAAGGAGGCCACGGCGTGGACCTTCGTGTGGATGTCGCTGGCGGTCGTCTTCTGCGGGCTGCTTTGGCTCTATTGCAACCACCGCTTCCCCGACCGGCTCGAGGAGATCGTCGCCGCCGGCTACCACGGGCCGCGCGAGGCGGCCAACACCGTCGCGCTCCAGTTCCTGACCGGCTACGTGGTCGAGCAGAGCCTGTCGGTGGACAACATGTTCGTGTTCGTGGTGATCTTCGGGTTCTTCGCGATCCCGCCGGCGCTGCAGCACCGCGTCCTCTTCTACGGCATCCTGGGGGCGCTGGCGTTCCGCGCGATCTTCATCGCCATCGGCGCCGCGCTCATCCAGTACAAGGTGGTGGTCATCGTCTTCGGCGCGTTCCTGGTGCTGACGGGCATCAAGATCATCTTCGCGCCCGAGAAGGAGCAGGACCCCGAGAGGAACCCGGTCCTCAAGCTGCTCAGGCGTTGGATCCCGCTGACGCAGAAGTTCCACGGGCAGCGCTTCTTCGTCAAGGAAGAGGCGCCCGACCCGCGCGGCAGCGGCATGGTCGCGCTGCGCTGGGTGGGCACGCCGCTCTTCGTCGCGCTGGCCATGATCGAGGTCAGCGACATCGTCTTCGCGGTGGACAGCGTGCCGGCCATCTTCGCCGTGACGCGCGAGCCGTTCATCGTGTTCACGAGCAACGTCTTCGCGATCCTCGGCCTGCGCAGCCTCTACTTCCTGCTCGCCGGCGCGCACGACAAGTTCCACATGCTGAAGTACGGCCTGGGAATCGTGCTGGTGTTCGTCGGCATCAAGATGACCATGCCCGAGGCGTGGTACCCCGCCAGCTGGGAAGGGCACTTCCCGATCGGCTGGTCGCTCCTCTTCATCGTGAGCGTGATCGGCGGCAGCATGGTGCTGAGCGTGCTGTCTCCGAAGCGTCACGCGGCGCACGGAGGCGGGGCAGGGCTTGGGGCGTGGTCGGGGGCGCCATCGCCATGGCGCAACAGGGCAACAAGCGCGCATCGGGTCGGCCCCAGGACCTCGCCGACGCGGCGCGCCTCGACGGC
>JBEITQ010000051.1:0-9928 GCA_040374835.1 Phycisphaeraceae bacterium
GGCCGACCGATCGCTCGCGGTCGACTTCGCGCCATCGGGACTGTCGGTACCCGAGAAGGCCGTGCGCGCGGACGACCCGCGGCTCGGCGACGCACGCACCCCCATGGCCCACGCGCACGCCATGACCGACGTCACCGACATCAGCCTCTCGTCTCCCGCACCCGGCGACGTCCTCGCCTACGACGGATCCAGCCAGCGCTGGACCAACTCCGCCGTGAGCGACGGCGGCAATTTCTGACACGCACCCAAGGACAGGAACCACCATGGCAACGACCCTCCGAATCAAGCGACGCGCCTCCGGCAACGCGGGCGCACCCGCCTCGCTCCAGAACGCCGAGCTCGCCTTCAACGAGGTCGACGACACCCTCTACTACGGCAAGGGCACCGGCGGCGCAGGCGGCACCGCCACCACCGTCGAGGCCATCGGCGGCAAGGGCGCGTTCGTCTCCGTCGCCGGGTCGCAGACGGTCACGGGCGACAAGACCTTCTCCGGCACCGTGAACATGTCCGGCGCGACCGCCGTCCAGGCGCCCACCCGCGCGCTCGCCGACAGCTCCACCCACGTCGCCACCACCGCCTTCGTCAAGGGACAGGGCTACGGACCCGGCACCGTCACGAGCGTCGGGCTGTCGCTGCCCGCGGAGCTCTCCGTCACCGGCTCGCCCGTCACCGCCAGCGGCACGCTCTCCGCCGCATGGGCCGCCGCGAGCGCCAACCGCGTGCTCGCCGCCCCCGACGGCATCTCCGGCACCCCCGCCTTCCGCGCGCTCGTCGCCGCCGACATCCCCTCGCTCACCGCGGCCAAGATCAGCAACTTCGACACCGCCGTCAACGGGCGCAAGCTCAGCGACTTCACCGGCGGCAACTCCGGCGACCTCAGCCTCGCCGGGTACCGGCTCACGAACGTCAGCGACCCGACCTCCGCGCAGGACGCCGCCACCAAGGCCTACGTCGACGCGGTGAAGACGGGCCTCGACATCAAGGACTCCGTGCGCGCCGCGACCACCGCGAACATCACCCTCTCGGGCACGCAGACCATCGACGGCGTCGCGCTCGTCGCGGGCGACCGCGTGCTCGTCAAGAACCAGACCACCGCGTCGGCCAATGGCATCTACGTCGTCGCCACGGGTGCATGGGCGCGCGCGACCGACGCCGACAACACGCCGGGCTCCGAGGTCCACGGCGGCATGTTCTGCTTCGTCACCGAGGGAGCCGCAAACGCCGACAGCGGCTGGGTCCTCACGACCAACGACCCCGTCACCCTCGGCACCACGAACCTCGCATTCACGCAGTTCAGCGGCGCAGGGCAGATCGCCGACGGCGACGGCATCGCCAAGAGCGGCAACACCATCTCGGTCGCCGTCGGCACGGGACTCGCCGTCAGCAAGGCGGGCGGCGTCGCGCTCACCGGGCAGGCGCTCTCCCTGCACAACCTCTCGACCAACGGCATCTTCGTCCGCGCCTCCGGCTCGAGCGTCGTCGCCCGGTCGGTCGCCGCAAGCGGCACGGGCATCACCGTGGCCAACGGCGACGGCGTCTCGGGGAACCCGACCGTCGCGCTGTCGGACGCGCTCTCGTCCGTCGGCTCGCTCACGCCGGTCGCCGACCGCATCGCCTACTACACGGGCGCGGCAGCCGCGGCGCTCGCGACCCTCAGCGCGTTCGGGCGAAGCCTGATCGACGACGCCGACGCGGCGGCCGCACGCACCACGCTCGGCCTGGGCTCGCTCGCCACGCAGGCGGCCGCGTCGGTGGCCATCACCGGCGGAACGATCGACAACGTCACCCTCGACGGAGGCACGTTCTGATGGCCGTGACGATCCTGCACAAGCGCAGCGCGACCGAGGGCGCCGTGCCGTCGGCGGGATCGCTCCAGCTCGGCGAGCTCGCGGTCAACACCGCCACCGGCCGGGTCTTCACCAAGACCGGCGCGGGCGCGGTCATCGGCATCGGACCAACGAAGGTCACCGTCGACGTCCAGTCCTTCACCGCAAGCGGCACCTGGACCAAGCCCGCAAACGCCTCCGTCGTCATCGTCGACTGCGCAGGCGGCGGCGCCGGTGGCGAGAAGGCCGGGACGAGCGCCGCAGGCCGCGGCGGTGCCGCGGGCCAGCGCGTCGAGCGATGGCTCCCCGCCGCAAGCGTCGCAAGCACGGAGGCCGTGACCATCGGCGCAGGCGGCGCGCCCGGCACCGCGGCAGGCACCGACACCAAGGGCGGCGACACGAGCTTCGGCACGCACGTCACCGCAGTCGGCGGCGGGACGCCATCCGACCCGCGCGTGCGCTGGCAAGGCACCTCCGCCTCCGCGACGGGCTTCGGCTCGGGCGGCCTGGCCACCGCGGACGGCTTCGTCGGAAACGGCGGGCCCGGCGGCGGAGGCGGCGGATGCACCGTGATCGGCAACCCCGCAGGCACGGGCGGGAGCACCGCACCGGGCGTCACGCGCACGGGATCCGACGCGCTCCCCGCGACGGGTGGCGGCGGCCAAGGCGCATCCGACCAGACCAAGGGCGGCGTCGGCTTCCCCGGCGACAACGGCACCGTCCCATCCGGCGGCACCTACGGCACAGGCGCTGGCGGCGGCGCGGCTGGCACCGTCACCGGCGGCAACGGCGGCACCGGCACCCGCGGCTCCGGCGGCGGAGGCGGCGGCGTCCCAAGCGGCAACGGCGGAGCGGGCGGCACCGGCCACTGCACCGTCACCACGATCTGCATCGTTCCCTGAAGCACACCACACGAAAGGACCACCCATGCTCGCCTCCGCCTCCAGCCTCGTCGGCTCCATCTGGTTCGGCCTCATGCTCTGCCTCGCTGGCTACGTCGCAGGCCACCTCTTCCCCATCACGAAGTTCACCCCGCGCAAGTGACCGCGTGATCACCCTCAAGGTCAACGCCTTCAAGGACCTCTTCTTCGACCGGCCCGCCGTCAGGCGCGCCGCCGACGATGCCACGTGGAAGGCGCTCTCGCGCTCGGCGTTCCTCGTGCGCACCATCGCGCAGCGCTCGATGCGCTACCGCAAGTGGAAGCCCGAGGGCACCGGCTCCACGCCCGGCCAGCCTCCCTACGCACGCACCGGACGTGGCCCGCGCGATGCGCTCGTGCGCAAGTTCCTCTTCGCCGGGTTCGACCCGCGCGAGCGCGTCGCCGTCGTCGGGCCTGCGCTCCTCGACAGCACGACCTGGGCGCAGCGCACGCTCGAGTTCGGCGGCACCGCCATGGGATCCGACCGCAGGCGCAGGCGGCGCATCGGGTCCGGCGGCGAGATCCGGCTCACGTCCCCGCCGTTCGGCAAGCCGGTCGTCGGCAGGCCGGGAACGAACGTCGTCTACGCACGCATCCGCACCGCCGCGCAGGCCGAGCGCGCCACGCGCATCAACGACGAGCTCTACCGCCCGCAGCCGGTGCGGGTCGCGGCACGACCGTACATGGGTCCCGCGCTCGAGAAGGCGGCGCCGAAGCTCCCCCGGCAGTGGGCGCGAAGCGTGAACGGAGGCTGACATGGCAGCAGGAAGCACCTCCGGGATCCGCGCCGGACGCGCCTACGTCGAGCTCGGGGCGAACGACAAGCTCACCGCCGCGCTCGACCGTGCGAAGAAGAAGCTGCAGGACTTCGGCGACGCCGTGCGCGAGGCGGGCGCTGGCGTGCGCGACGCGGGCCTGCGGATCGCAGCCTTCGGGGCGGCCATCGCCGGGGCCGCGGCCGCGAGCGTCATGGCCTACACGAAGATCGCTGGCGACTTCAGCGACCTCGCGGCGCAGACGGGGCTCTCCGTCGAGATGATGAGCGAGCTCGAGACGGCCCTCAAGGACGCGGGCACGACGGTCGAGGACTTCGCCAAGAGCGCGGTGAAGATGCAGAAGGCGATCTTCGAGGCATCCTCGGGCTCGGAGGCCGCGCAGGCGAGCTTCGCCGCGCTCGGGCTCGACGTCGGGCGGCTCCTCTCGATGAGCCCGGACCAGCAGTTCACGGCGATCGCCGAGGCGCTCTCCAAGGTCGAGAACCCGACCGAGCGGCTCGGGCTCGCGATGGAGATCTTCGGCAAGAGCGCCTCGAAGCTCATGCCCGTCCTCGCGGGCGGGGCGTCGGGCATCCAGGCGTTCCGGGCCGAGGCGCAGCGGCTCGGGCTCTCGATCTCCGGCGAGACCGCCGACGCCGCCGACCAGCTCGGCACGCAGATCGAGATCCTCAAGGACCAGACCCTCCGCGTCGCCGTCGCCATCGGCGAGGCGCTCGCGCCCGCCGCACGCGAGGTCGTCGCCGCGCTCCAGGGCGGGATCGGCGCCGTCGTCCAGTGGATCAAGGCGAACCGCGAGTCGGTCGTCGCGGCCGTCGGCTGGGGCATCGCCATCGGCGTCGTCGGCGCGGCCATCGCCGCGGTCGGCGTCGGCATCATCGCCACGGGCGCGATCATCAGCGGGCTCGGCACGATCATCGGCGCGCTCTCGGCCGTGCTCGGCTTCCTCTCCGCCGCGTGGGCCACGGTCGCCGGTGCGGCAACGGCCGCGTGGGCCGCGATGACCGGCCCCGTCGGGATCGCCATCGCCGCGGTCGTCGCGCTCGTGGGCGCGGTCTTCTACCTGGCCGACGGCTTCGCGACGGTCGGCGACTTCGTGGGCCGCGTCTTCGGGCACATGGCCGACCAGGCACGCGGCGCGGTCGAGGACGTGAAGACGGCCGTCGGCGGCATCGCCGACGCGCTCGCGGCAGGGAACCTCATGCTCGCCGCCGAGATCCTCTGGCAAGGGCTCAAGGTGCTGTGGCTGCGCGGCACGACGCTACTCAAGGACATCTGGACCGACTTCACCTTCGACCTCGCGGGCGCGTTCACGGTCATCGAGGTCACGGTGCGCGAGATCTTCGCGGCGATCGTCGACTCGGTCGTCGGGTCGGTGCTCTACGTGCTGCAGCAGGTCGCGGAGCTGACGGGCGTCGGCGCCGAGGCCGCCTCGCGCATGAAGGCCGACTACGACCGCCGCGTGCTCGAGGAGAACGCCGCGCGCGAGAAGGAGCTCACCGACCGCATCGCGGCGCTCGAGGAGGCGCGGACCGCCGAGAGCCGGGCGAACGCCGCGGAGCTCGACGCCGCACGCGAGGAGCTCGAGCGCCTGCGCCAGCGCGCCGCCGAGGCGCGCAAGGCGTCCGACGAGGCGAAGCCGCCGCCCCTGAAGCCGATCCCCGACGAGGACCTCGCCCTCAAGGCACCGGAGATCCCGCCGCTCGAGGTGGAGCCCGTCACGATCGACCAGGTGAAGCTCGGCGCGGAGGCCACGCGGCAGGCGGAGCGGAGCCTGCGCAGCGCAGGCACCTTCAACTTCGCCGCCGCGGCCGGGCTCGTCGGTCCCGAGGAACGCACGCAGCAGAAGATCGCGAACGCCGCGCAGGCGACCGCGAGCAACACCCGCAGCATCCTCGACGCCATCCGGGGAGGCGGCCTCGTCTGGGCCTGAACCATGCCGACCACCGTCCACCAGCTCATCGAGGGAACCGAGGTCACGACCGGCGCGAGCCCGTCGGTCACGCTCAAGTACTTCGTCGACGGTGCCGCGAGCGAGAACGCCGCGCTCGACGCCGTGCTCTCGACGTGCCCGGCGACCTACAACGGCATGCCGCGGCAGTCGCGGTCGGCCGAGCCGATCAGCGACACGAAGTACCTCGTCACCGCCCGCTACTCGCCGCAGGAGTCGAACGACCCGGGCTCGTCGGGGCAGGCGCCGCCGGAGAGCTCCTACGAGTTCAACACGAGCGGCGGCAGCGAGACGATGTTCGTGTCGCTGTCGACCAAGCAGCGCGTCGCGCTCCCGGGCGGGCCGCCCGCGCCCGACTTCCGCAGCGGCGTGAACATGACAGACGACGGGCCGCAGGGCGTCGAGCGCACCGTCCCCGTCTTCAGCTTCAGCGAGACGCACTACAAGCCAGCCTCCGCCGTCGGCAACTCCTACGTCGCAGCCGTCTTCTCGCTCACCGGCACCGTCAACAGCTCCGCCTTCCGCGGCTTCGCGGCAGGCGAGGTCATCTTCCTCGGCGCACGCGGCTCCAAGCGCGGCGTGAACGGCGACTGGGAGATCACCTACTCCTTCGCCGCGAGCCCGAACGTCTCCAACGGCACCATCGGCGGCTTCACCGGAATCAACAAGGACGGCTGGGACTACCTGTGGTTCCTCTTCGAGGACAAGGAGGACCCGAATGCCGAGAAGGTCGTCCGTCGGCCACGGGCGGCGTACGTCGAGCAGATCTACAGGCGCGGCAACTTCTCCGGGCTGGGGATCTAGGCGATGACGGACTACCTCAAGAGCGTCCGCCGCGGCGAGCCCCTCGAGCTCTCCGCCGCCGCATGGAACAAGCTGATGGACATGGCCCGCCGCGACGGGCAGCGAGGCGCGTCCGCCACCGCAGACCCGCTCCTGGCACGCCGCGACCGCGACGTCGTGCTCGTCAAGAACGTCTCCGGCATCGACTACCCGCGCTGGGGAGCGCTCGGGCTCGGCGCTCCCGTCTACGCGCCGCGTCACAACCCGCCGAGCGGCAAGCAGGAGCTGCCGCAGGACTTCGCGGAGAACCTCGTCCTCCGCGGCGAGATGCCGATCGCAGGCGTCCATGAAGGGCTCTTCGGCGTGCTGCTCCAGCCGCTCAAGGACGGCGAGATCGGCCCCGCGGTCGTCTCCGGCACCTTCGGCTGCGTGATCGTCGTCCAGGACGAGCGCCACCGCTTCGCCGACGTCTATCCGTCCCGGCCAGACGCGCCGACCGGCGCGAGCATCAGCGGCGGCACGCCGCTCGTCGACGGCGACGTCCACCTGCGCAGCTGCGACCACGGCGGCGCGGAGATCGTCTGGAAGGAGGCCGGGCTCGGCGAGCGGTACGCGGCGCTCCGTCTCGCGCAGCAGCACCGCACCCGCTTCCGCGCCATCCTCGGCGCGGCGCACCTCCTTCCCGGCGAGCGCTTCCGCTGGCGCTACGAGTGGCAGGAGGCGCGCATCGACGCCGACCCCAACAGCGACACCTACGGCAGCTACGTGCCGCTCGACCGCGGCCTCTCGAGCAGGAACAAGGCGGGCGCGCAGGCCGAGGCGCGCATGGCGATCAACCGCTACGAGTCGCACCTCTCGCAGGTCCACCCGCAGCCGGACGACGGCGTCGAGGGCTTCGCGAACGCTGGCGCATGCATCGTGCCCGGCGTGCCGGAGTCGTGCCCGCCCGAGAAGGCGGCCGTGCCGCTGCTGCAGCCGATCCTCGACGGCGTCTGCGTCGAGCTCGTGGCCGAGCCGGACTCCTTCGGGAACACGCGCTACGCCTTCGAGGCGCTCAACGGCGTGGTCTTCACCGAGATGACCGTCCCCGGGGAGGCGCCGCAGTGACGGATCCCGGCCACGTCGTCGACGCGATCCTCGCCATCGAGGCGATGCGCCCGCAGCCGCGCTTCGTCGTGCACCTCGGGTGCGGCGACAACGCCCTCGTGTCGGCACTCAGGAGGAGGCGCTGCGACGGGCTCGGGATCGATCCCTCGTCCGCGGCGGCTGACATGCAGGGAGCGTCAGGAACACGTCCAGGCGAGCGAGTCCCCGTCGGCGACGGCGTGGCCGACTGCGTCGTGCTGCTCGGGGCGACCACCGCCGGGCTCGACCACGCGTGGGCCGAGATCAGGCGCATCGCGCGCCCGGGCGGGAGCTTCCTGCTGTCGTTCGAGCGCATGCCGACCGCAGGCTGGTGCGCGGCGCGGCTCACGGGCGCGAAGGTCTCGCGCAGGCAGCCATTCGTGTGGGGCTCGATCCATGCGTGAGCACGGAGGCGACATCGCCGCGCTCCAGGCCGGGCTCCGCCAGCGCAGGCCAGCGCCGAGCGGGGTGCGGCTGTGGACCGCGGACTTCGACCACGTGTCGCTCGCGAACTTCTACCGCGGCAGGCACGCGTTCCTGGTCCTCTCGGGGCCGAGCCTGCTGACGCACGACCTGTCGCAGCTCTCGCGCCGCGGCATCGTGTCGATGGGCGTCAACAACTCATGGACCGTGCACCGCCCGACGCTCTGGACGTGCGTCGACTCGCCCGACCGCTTCGTCGACACCGGATGGAAGGACCCCGGAATCACGAAGATCGTGCCGGTCGAGCACTGGAACTCGCGCCTGCGCGTCGCGCTCGGCGAGGGCCGCTTCCGGCAGAGCCAGTTCCGCGTGGCCGACATGCCGGGCGTGCTGATGTACCGCCGCAGCGACCACTTCGACCACCGCACCTTCCTGCGCGCCGACACGATCTCGTGGGGCTGCCACACCGCGGCGACCGACTCGCTCGGCATCAAGGGCAAGCGCAGCGTGATGCTCGCCGCGCTCGGGCTCCTCCACTATCTCGGCTTCCGCAGCGTCTACCTCGTGGGCGCCGACTTCCGCATGGCGACGGACCGCAAGTACGCGTTCGAGGAGAACCGCTCCGCGCAGTCGATCCGGCACAACAACGTGCTCTACGACAGCCTCGACCGTCGCTTCCACGCGCTCCTGCCGGAGTTCAGGAAGGCGCGCTTCGAGGTCCTCAACTGCTGCCCGGACAGCGGGCTGACGGCGTTCCCGAAGATCGACTTCGCCGAGGCCGTCGAGCGCGCGAGCGCGGAGTGCTCCAAGCCGGTGCCGACCGACGGCTGGTACGAACCATCGAAGGAGAAGAAGCCATGCCCGTGAACTCGAGCGGCGCGTCGAACCCGATGCGCTACTTCCTCTACATCCCCGTGTGGGCCACGACGCAGCAGCCGCAGGGTTCGTCCGGCGGCACCGAGGGCTCCTCTGGCGAGTCGTCGGGATGGTCAAGCTCCGGCGAGCCGAGCTCGAGCCAGTCGTGGACGGAGTCGTCCGGGTCGTCGAGCGGCAGCGGAGGCACGTCGGGCAACTCGTCCTGGGATACCGGCGGGTCCCCCGGCTCCCCGGGCTCGCCCAACTCGAGCGGCAATTCCAGCGGCAACTCCTCGGGCGACGGCTCCGGCGGCGGCTCGGGCGGTGGTGGCGGAGGTGGCGGTGGCGGCGGCGGATCGGGCGGCGGCGGCGGTGGCGGAGGTGGCGGCGGCGGGTCGAACTGCCTCCTCTACGGCACGCGCGTCACGCTGGCCGACGGCACCACCGTCGCCATTGAGGAGCTTCGTCCCGGCATGGAGGTCGCGTCGCTTGCGGTCCCGGGGCTCGAGACCGACGCCGACTACCGAGCCCAGTACGCGTGGCTCTCGCCGCACGGGCTCGACGGCTGCGCGCCGCGCAACGTGCGCATCGACCAGGTGCGCAAGGGCGAGCACGACGGGCACTACGTCATCAACGGCCGCGTGCGCGCGACCTTCGAGCACCCGTTCCTCGTGCGGCGCGGCGACCAGTGGGGCTTCGCGTCCGCGCACCTGCTCGAGGTCGGTGACTTCCTCATCGTGCCCGCGGCGGGCGGCGGCCTCGCGGAGGAGCGCATCACCTCGCTCGACGCGCGCGCTGGCGTCGTGCGCACCGTGACGATCCACGTGCCCGGCACGAACATGTTCCTCGCCGACGGCGCGTGGACGCACAACGACATGCCGAGCTTCGACACGTTTGGCTCGCCGTCGAGCGGCTCGGGCTCGGGATCGGGAAGCGGCTCGTCGAGCGGAAGTTCCTCGGGCTCCGGCTCCGGCGGCAAGTCGAGCGGGTCGAGCTTCAACTCCGACTCCGGCGGCACGCCGAGCGCATCGGTCTGGTCGCAGAGCTCGCAGTCCTACAACTCCGGCGGCGGCGGAGGCGGTGGCGGCAGCCTGTCCGGTGGCGGCGGCATCGACAGCGGCGGAGGCGGCGGATGGGGCCAGTGGGGCAACGGGCACGCCTGATGCCGCGTCGCTGGCACGTCATGGCCCACCTCTGCCGAAAGCACGGCCTCCGCCGCGGCGTCGAGCTCGGCGTGCGCGAGGGACGCTTCACGAAGCACATCCTGCTGCA
>JBEITQ010000050.1:0-9938 GCA_040374835.1 Phycisphaeraceae bacterium
CCCGGGCGGCGCGGCCGCCGCGGTGTCGATCGCCGCATGGGCGACGCTGTCGGCGGCGCTCGTCGTGCACAGCCGCGGGCAGCGGGTCGCGGGCGTCGCGGCGGCCACGGGCGGAACGCTCCTCGCCTTCGTCTACGTCGGCATGATGGTCGGCACGTGGCTCCTCGTGCGCTGCGAGGTGGGCCCGTGGGCGATGGCGGGGGCGGTGCTCACCGTGAAGGCAAGCGACATCGGCGCGTATGCCGCCGGCATGAGCTTCGGCCGCCACAAGATGATCCCGTGGCTCAGCCCGGCGAAGAGCTGGGAAGGCCTCGCGGGCGGCATCGCGCTCGCCGCCGCGGCGGGCGGCGCCATGGCCTGGTGGAGCGCGGGCCTTCCCGATCCGCGGGACCACGTGCCCGTGGCGCTCGGTGCGGCGACCGGCGCGGTGCTCGGCCTCGTCGGGCCGTTCGGCGACTTGGTCGAGAGCCTGCTGAAGCGCGGCGCGGGGGTCAAGGACTCGGGAAGCGTCCTGCCGGGGATGGGCGGGGTGTTCGACGTCCTCGACAGCCCGCTGATGGCCGGACCGGTGGTCTGGCTGGCGCTGCAGGTTCGCTGAGGGACGGGGCCGGGTAGGCTTGCCGATCCGCGCCCCGCGCGGACCCACCACACCATGACCCTCATCTCCAGCCTCCGCGCGCTCCATCTCGTCGACAGCCAGGTCCGCGGCATCCGCAACCGATTCGACGGCGCCGAGCGCGACCTGAAGCGACACCAGCAGCAGCTCGACACCCTGCTCGGGCGGCGCAAGGACCACGAGGCCCAGTCCCGGCAGCTGCAGGCGGCGGTGGCGAACCTCGAGCTCGAGGACAAGACCTTCAAGGACCGCCTCGATCACCTGCGCGCCGAGCTGAACAGCTCGAGCAACCCGCGCCAGTACAACGCGCTGCGCGACGAGCTGAAGGTGATCGAGGGCAAGCGGGACGCGCTCGCCGAGAGGATCCTGGCGCAGATGGAGAACGTCGAGAAGCTGAAGGGCGAGATGGCCGCGGGCGATGCGCCGATCGCCGACCGCACGAAGCTGCGCGACCTGGCGAAGGCCGCGCTCGACGAGGCGAAGTCGGAGCTCGGGGAGCGGCTCGCGGAGCTCGAGTCCCAGCGCGCCCGCGCGGCGTCGAACCTGAAGCCGGAGGTGCTCGAGGCCTTCGAGGAGGCCGCCGACCAGAACGACGGCGAGGCGCTCGCCGAGGTGACCGTGGTCAGCGTGCGCCACCGCGAGTTTGCCTGCGGCGGGTGCAACGCCGAGCTGCCGCTCGATGCGTTCAGCCGCGTGTCGGCGCAGCGCGACGACCTGGTGACCTGCATGAACTGCGGCCGGATCCTCTACATGGACGTGGTGCCCGAGCGTCCGGGCGCCAAGAAGACCAAGGCCGAGAAGCGGGACGAGGCCCTCGAAGCCGAGGGGATGTGATGCAGCCGAACGGACCCGGGCCGGACGCCGCGCACGATGCGCAGCTCGAGCGGCTCCGATCGACATGGAAGGATGCGCTCGGGCACGCCCGCACGGCGGGACCGGGCTCGATCGCCTTCGCGCGCCTGGCGGACCTGGCCGCCGCGTGCGCGGGCGCATGGATCCGCGCGGGCCGGCGCGACGAGGCGCGGGCCGTCGCCGGAGATGCCCTCGCGGTGATGCGGGAGGCCTGCCGCGCGGAGCGCGACGACCTCGCGAGGCACCTCGCGTTCGGGCGGGTGCTCGAGCTGACGGCGGCGGTCGAGGGCGGTGCCGGCGATGCGCGCGGCTCCTTCGACGCGCTGCGCGCGGCGATCGCGGTGGTCGGCCGGTTCGCCCCGGCCCTGCGCGAGCGTGCCGCGGACCCGCTGGCGCGGATCGCGATCGCCTCGGGACTGCTTCGGCCGGTGACGGCCGCCGCGCGGATGATCGACGACCCGGCGCAGCGGCGGGCGGCGTTCGCGCAGGCGTGGGAAGAGGCGCAGGCGTGGGCGCGTGCCGCGTCCGGCGCCGCGGACCACGCGACGGCCATCGAGTCGGCGGTGCTGGCGGCATTCGACCTCGCGGTCGAGGAGCACGCCGACCGCGCCAGCGACTGCCTGGAGCGATGCGAGGACCTGCGCCCGCACCTCGACGAGCTTTCGAGGGTCCGTGGCGACGATGCCGTGGTGCCCCAGCACCGTGCGGCGCTCGCGCGGCTCTCGGCCGACGCATGGGCACGGCTCGGCGACGTCACCGAGGCGCGAGGGCTCCTCGACGAGGCGGCTCGGCACCTGGACGCCGCCGCGGCCGCGACCGGCGCCGACCATCGTGCAATCGACGCGCAGCGGTCGCGGCTTGCGGCCCAGCGCGCGGCGCTCGCCTCGCGCGGGCAGCGCGTGACGCAGCCGCACGCGCAGCCGCTCGCCGGATGACCGCGCGTCCGCAGGGCCTTCCGTAGACTCGCGCGCCGTGGCGGGCCCCGATCCCATCCTGAGGACGCAGCTGGCGGGCGTCGAGCTGGCCTCCCCCGTCGTGGCGGCGGCCGGCACGTGCGGCTACCTCGACGAGCTCGCGGATGCGTTCGACCTGCGGTGGGTCGGTGCCGTCACGACGAAGAGCATCACCGTCGAGCCGCGCACGGGCAACGACCCCTGGCGGATCATCGACGTGCCGGGCGGCATGATGAACGCGATCGGCCTCGCGAACGTCGGGCTCGGGGCGTTCCTCAAGGACAAGCTGCCGCGCGCGCGCGGGCTTCCCTGCCGGGCCTTCGGCTCGGTGGCCGGGCACTCGGTCGACGAATACGTGCGGATGGCGGCGGCCTTCGACGCCGAGACGCCCTTCCCCGTCATCGAGCTCAACGTCAGCTGCCCGAACACGGCGACGGGCCTGCAGTTCGGCGACGACCCGGCCGCGCTGCGCGCGCTGATGGCCGAGGTGCGCCCCGTGGTGCGCCGCGCGAAGCTCTTCGTCAAGGTCAGCCCGAACGCCGACGTCGTGCGGCTCTCCGGTGCCGCGGTCGAGGGCGGCGCGGACGGCCTGACGCTCGTCAACACCTTCACGGCGATGAGCATCGACGTCGCCACGCGGCGGCCGCGCCTCTCGCGCGGCCGCGGCGGGCTGAGCGGCCCCGGGATCCACCCGATCGCCGTGCGCATGGTGCACGACACCTGGCGCGCCGTCGCGAAGCCGGCGGGCATCCCGATCATCGGGCTCGGCGGGACGCTCCGCTGGCAGGATGCGGCCGAGTTCATCCTGGCGGGCGCGACCGCTGTGGGCGTGGGCACGGCGCTCTTCGTCGATCCGCGCACGCCCGTGGCCATGGCCAAGGGGCTTGCCGGCTGGGTGCGATCGCAGGGCGCGCGATCGGTCGCCGACCTGGTCGGTGCGGTCGAGGGCTGACCCGGTGCGGCGCGACGAACGACGTCGCTTCGACGCGCTGTTCGAGGAGGTGCTCGGCGCCATGCCGCCGGCGATCCACGAGCTCATCGAGGAGGTGCCGGTGGTGCTCGAGGACGCACCGCCGAAGTCGCTCCTGCGCGAGATGGGCCTCGACCCCGACGACCGCACCGGCCTCTGCGGCCTGCACAGCGGCATTCCCATGACCGACCGCAGCGTCAGCCAGCACGACCTGCCGGACACCGTCACGCTCTACCGCGAGGGCATCGTCGAGGAGGCCGGCGGCTGGGAGCCCTGGACCGACGAGGACGGCACCGAGCTCGGCGGCGAGGAACGCGTCCGCCACGAGATCCGGGTGACCCTGCTGCACGAGCTGGGGCACCATTTCGGGCTGTCGGAGGAGGACCTGGGTAGGTTGGGATACGGTTGATCCGTCACCTGCACGGACCCCACGCGCCGAGCATCTGGCCGAGGTCGTCGCCGTCCACGACGCCGTCGCGCGTGAGGTCGGCGGGCGAATCCGGCGCCGGGCCCCACGCCGAGAGCAGGCCGCCGAGGTCATCGCCATTCACGGACTGGTCGAGGTTGAGGTCGCCGAGGCAGAACGAATTGCTCACGCCCACCAGGTCGGCGAGCGAGTGGTACGCGCCCGCGGCGATGCCCGCGGCGATCCCGAGCGTTCCCGGCACGCTGCACTGCCCGTAGGCGTTGCTGCCGAAGGCGACCACGTCGCCGCCGTCGAGGAGCACCAGCGTGTGCTGCGCGCCCGCGGCCACCTGCTTCGCGAAGCCGAGGCCCGCGGGCACGGCGCACTGCCCCTGCGCGTTCGAACCCCAGGCGACGACGGCGCCGGTGGAGCGCGCGGCGACCGAGTGCGAGCCGCCGGCCGCCACCTGCACGACGCCGGTCAGCGTGGGCGGCACCGCGCACTGCCCCGCCGAATCGCAGCCCCAGGCCACGACGCGGCCCGTGGTCTGCGCGGCGAGCGAATGGCAGGACCCCGCCGAGATGCTCGTCGCGGCGCCCAGCGTCGCGGGAACGGTGGCCTGGCCGCTCGAATTCAAGCCCCATGCCACGACGCCGCCCGTGGTCCGGATGGCAAGCGCGTGGTAGTCGCCGGCGGCGATCGACCTCGCGACGAGCCCCGTCGGCACGTTGCCCTCGCCGAAGCCCGTGCCGCCCCACACCGCCACCGTTCCGCTGGCGCGCAGCGCCATCGAGAACTCCTTGCCGCCGCCCACGGCCACGACGGCCGACAGGGTCGACGGCACGTTGCACTGACCGTTTCCATTGAACCCCCACGCGGCCACGGTGCCGTTGCTGCGCACCGCGAGCGAGTGGTAGTAGCCGCCGGCCACCGCGCGCACCGGTCCGACCGACGCCGGCACCGTGGCCTGCCCGCTCACGTTCCAGCCCCAGGCGGCGGCGAAGTCGGCGCCCGCGACCGGGGCGATCGCCAAGGCGGCGGTTGCGAAGATCACGGGTCCGAGACCGGCCATTGCCGCACCATAGGCGATACGGTCTCGCGTTCCAAAGATGCCCCCGCGACGTGCAGCTACTTCCTCGCCCCGATCCGCTCCAGCACCTCGGCGTCGATCCCGAGGAACTCCCGCATGTGCTGGTCGTAGGTCTCCTGGTCCTTGTCGCGGCTGAAGTCCAGGCGCAGCTCGTTGATGACCTTGGTCCCCTGCCCGATCCACTGCTTCCAGGTCTCGGCGCTGATGTTCTCGAGGATCCACTGGCCGATCGGGCCCTTGAAGGGCGGCGACGGCAGCTTGTTGCCGGGCCGGCCGGTGCGCTGGCAGATGAACGCGCCGCTCGCCTTCAGGCGCTCGGCGGCGGCGTCGACCTCCGCGGCGAGCTTCGGCGGCTCGCGCCCGACCGAGCGCAGCAGCTCGGCGATCGCGTTGCGCGGCATCAGGTCGCCCTTCTTGGCGGCCACCTCGTAGCCGCGCGAGAGCAGGTCCACCGCACGGTCCACCCAGCCGGCGCCGACCATCGCCTGGCCGGCCAGCTGGTACGCCTTGCTCATCTCGGGCACGAGCTCGATGCAGCGCTCGAAGCTGCGCGCGGCCTCGGCGTGCCGGCCGGCGTCGAGATACGCCTTGCCCAGCGAGAAGTGGGCCATCTCGTTGGTCGGGTCCGCCGACGCCATCTTCTCGAACTGCGCGATGCGGTCGGTGCCGGAGGGGACGCCTGTCGTGTTCATGCGCGGATGATAGGAGCGCCGCCGACGCGCGACTCTCCCGCGCCGATCGGGCGCACCGCGCGTGCACCCGCGGCCGGGCGCACCCAGTGCCTGCGGTGGTAGGCCCACCACTCCACGACGAGCAGGAGCAGCGCCGCCGCCAGCGCGTACGGCCAGAGGTCGCTGAGCGTTCCGGTGCCGCCGCTTGCCGCGACGCGCTGCGTGCCGACCTCGATCTCGGGCACCGCGGAGATCCGGCCCTCGCCCCCCGCCGGGTTCACGGCGAACATGCGCAGCTGCTCGCCCCGGTCGTCCGTCCACGCAAATCGATAGGTGCCCGCCCGCGTCACGGGGCCGAAGGTCGCGGAGCCCTCGCGGGCCGCCACCGTGGTCCGGGTGCCGTCCGGCGCGGTGACCGTGGCCTCGCGCACGCCGCCGGTGACGCGCACCGAGAGCGTCTCGCCCGGCCGGTGCTCTTCCTGCACCGCCGCCTGGTCGAGGCCGCCGAGCCACTCGACGGCATTGGCGAGGAACGTGACGAACCCGCGCTGGAAGGGCCAGTTGGAATCGAGCGGGTCGAACGCCACCACCACCGCGGTCACCGGTCCGCGCCGCGCGACCACCGCGAGCGGCGAGTCCGGGCCCTCGACGATCGCCTCGACGTCGGAGGCGGGCGCGATGGCGGTGGCCTTGGAGACGAACAGGTCGTCGAGGTTGACGGCGCGCAGCAAGGGGTGCGACGCCTTCTGCGCGCGCACCGCAAGCCCTTCCTTGGTGCCGTACGGGTTCAGCCCCTCGATGCCGGCGGGCACGCCCAGGCAGAGGTACCGCCCTGGCGGGAGCGCGGCCGGGAGCGCCGCGGGGTTGGCGACGATGACGTCGAACTGGTCGGCCTTCGCCGCGCGCTCGGCGAACTCGTTGGCGGAGAGCGTCTCGACCTTCTCGGCCGGGATGGCGCGCACGACGTTGGCGGTGGCGAAGTCGACGTTGCCCACCACGGCGATCCGCAGCCGGCGCGGCGCGGCGACGGCGATCTCGGCGCGGTTGTCGGCCTCCAGTGCGTCGGCCCGGGCGACCCGCACCGCCATCACCCCGGCGCGCGGCTGGACGAGCGGTGGGAAGGTGAAGCGCTCGTACCCCGGCCGGTACGCCGGGCCCTCGCCCGGCTTTGCCGCGGTCTCGGCCGCGGGGATGCGCACGGGCTTCGGCGTCACGGAGCGCACGGAGCCGTCGACCACCAGCTCGAGCTCGGTCTCGACCGCCTCGGGCGCGTCGTTGCGCAGCGTGACGAAGACCTGCATCAGGCCGGGATCGGTCGCGCTGCGCTCGGCGGCGATCCCCTCGATGCCGGCGTTCGCCGCGTCGGCGCGGCCGGTGACGTGGTAGACGAGCGTCTCGCCCGGCCGGACGGACTCGGACGCCAGGTCCTCGATCCGCCCGTCCGACCAGAGCTCGAGCGTCGCCCCCTCGGTCGGGGTCGCGCCCTGCGACTCGGGGTCCATGACCGTCGCGAACGCCCGTGCGAGCGCCAGCGCATCGGCGATGCGGCTCGCGCCGTCGGTCTGCTCGATGCGGTCGATGGCGCGCATCAGGTCGCCGCTCGAACGCGTGAAGGGCTGCACCACCTTCGCGCCGTCGCTGAAGGCGATGACCATCGTCTCGCCCGGCACGGAACTGAAGAGCCCGCCCGCGAAGAGCTGCTCGACGCGCGACTTGGCCTGCTCCTTCGCCACCTCCAGGCGGGTCTTCCCGCCGGCGAGGTCGGTGGCGCCCATCGAGGCGGACGCGTCCACCAGGATCACGGTGCGCCCGCCGGCGGAGAGCCCCAGGTCCATGCGCGGCTGCATGAGCGCGAAGGCCACGAAGCCCAGGAGCCCCAGCTGCAGGAAGAGGAGCAGGCTCGGCCGCAGCCGCTGGAACGGCGTGTTGGCGCGCATGTCCTCGACGCTTCGCTTCCAGAGGAGCGTGCTCGGGACGGCGGCGGGCTTGCGCCGAAGCTTGAGGAAGTAGAGCGCCAGCAGGAGCGGCACCAGCGCCGCCGCCGTCACGATGCCCGTGAGCGGCGTGATCCACGTGATGGCGAGCGTCGCCGGTCCGCTCACCGCAGGAGCCCCCGCCGGCGGAGATACTCCAGGAGCAGCACGTCGATGTCGGTCGAGGTGTCGACCACCATGTGCATGATGGACCGGCGCACCGCGAAGTCGCGCAGCTGGGCGCACCAGGCGCCGAGGTTCGCGCGGTACTGCTCGACCAGGCCGGGGCTCGCGGTGACCTCCGCCTCGTCGCGGTCCTCGACGTCCGTGAGGCGCCAGTCGCCGGCAAGCCCGTGCGCGGTCGGGTCGATCTCCTGCGGGGCGAGCGTCTGCACGCACCAGAGGTCGTAGCCGCGCCCGGCCACGTAGCGGAGGCCCTTCTCGTAGCCCTCCTTCAGGAGGAAGTCGCTGATCACGAGCATCACGCCCCGCCCCTGGCGCGCGAGCGCCAGTGCCTTCATCGACTCCTCGAAGGTGCCGCGGCCGCCGGGCTTCAGGTCCAGGAGCCACCGGCCCATCTCCGACGTGCGGCGCCGGCCGCGCAGGTTCGAGAGCTTGCGCAGCCCGCCCTCCTCGCCGAAGGAGGCGAGCGTCACGCGGTTGTGGTTGACGAGCCCGATGTAGCCCAGGGCCATCGCCAGCCGCTGCGCGAACACCAGCTTGTTCGGGTCGCCCCAGTCCATCGACGCGCTGGTGTCGATCGCGATCACGAGCGACAGGTCCTCTTCCTCCAGGAAGATCTTCAGGAAGAGGCGGTCGAGGCGACCGAAGATGTTCCAGTCGATGAACCGCAGGTCGTCGCCGTGCACGTAGGGACGGAAGTCGGCGAACTCGACGCTCTGCCCGCGGCGCTTCGAGCGGCGCTCGCCCTGCAGCTTGCCGCTGAAGATCTTCCGGCTCACGAGGTCGAGCCGGCCGATCCGCGCCATCAGCTCGTTGCCGAGCAGGTCGTCGACCCGCTGCGGACGCGCGCCCTTGGGCTGGTTCTGGAAGAAGAGGCTCATGCCGCCTCCTCGGGCGCGTGGCGGGGCAGCCGCTCGATGATGCCGGCGACCACGCGGTCGGCGTCGAGCCCGTCGGCCTCCGCCTCGAAGCTCGGGATCACCCGGTGCCTGAGGGCGGCGGGCGCCACGGCGTGCACGTCGCCGATCGAGACGTGGAACCGTCCGTCGAAGAGCGCACGCACCTTGGCCGCCGTGACGATCGCCTGCGCGGCGCGTGGGCTCGCGCCCACGGCGATCTCGCGCGCGGCGCGCCCGTCGGCGTGGTCGCCGCCCGGGTGCGTGGCGAGCACCAGCCGGATCACGTAGTCCTGGACCGGCGCCGCGATCACGATGCGGCGCGCCAGGCGCTGCGCCTGCACGATGCGCGCTCCGTCGAGCACCGGGCCGACGGCCGGCTCCGCGGACGTGGTGGTGCGGCGCAGGATCTCCATCAGGTCGGCGCGCTCGACGTTCGGCACCGAGACCTTGAGCAGGAACCGGTCGAGCTGCGCCTCCGGCAGCGGGTAGGTGCCCTCCTGCTCGATCGGGTTCTGCGTGGCGAGTACGAGGAACGGGTCGCGGAGGCGGTGCGTATGCCCGCCCACCGTGACGGCACGTTCCTGCATGGCCTCGAGCAGCGCCGACTGGCTCTTGGGGCTGGCGCGGTTCACCTCGTCGGCAAGCAGCACCTGCGTGAAGATCGGTCCCGGGCGAAACTGCATCACGCGGTGGCCATGCCCGTCGTCCACCAGGATCTGCGTGCCCACGATGTCCGCGGGCATCAGGTCGGGCGTGAACTGGATGCGGGCGAAGTCGAGGTGCAGCGCATCGCCGAGCGTGCGCACGAGGAGCGTCTTGCCGAGGCCCGGCACGCCCTCGAGCAGCACGTGCCCGCCGGCGAAGAGCGACCAGAGCACCTGGTCCACCACCGCCTGCTGCCCGACGAGCCGGCGCCCGACGGCCTCGCGCAGCCGCTGGCCGACCGCGCGGAACGCCGCGCAGCGGTCCTGGGCGATGCGTTCGTCGTCGATGCCTGCATCGAAGGGCGGCATGGCCGCGATGTCCGGCGGGAGGGCCGCGCTCATGCACCGCCTCCCGGTGCGCCGCCGTCACCCTGGTCGCGCGCCCGCTGCCGGGCCGCGCGCAGGCGGGCGAGCGCGTCGGACGGTTCGCCCGGCGCTGCGTCCATCGGCTTCGGCGGCATCGCGGCCGGCGTGCCGTCGCCGCGCGTCTCGGCGGCCAGGTCGCGCGCATCCATCTTCGGTGAATCGGCGGACGCCTCGAACCGCGTCCCGGCCGCGACGCCGCCGGAGGCGCCGCCGCCCGAGGTGGACGGCCCGGTGCCGCCCGACGCCGCGCCCGTC
>JBEITQ010000136.1:0-5790 GCA_040374835.1 Phycisphaeraceae bacterium
AGTCGCCGCTCATGCCCATCGAGAGGACGTCGAAGCGGTCGCCGCCCGCGCCCGACTGCCGGATGTCCTCGTAGAGCTCGCGGCAGCGCTCGAAGGTGGAGCGCGCGGCGTCGGGGCCGCCCTCGAGCGGGGCCATGCACATCAGCCCGCGCGGGCGGACGTTCACCATCGTGTCGACCTGCGCCACGAGGTGGCGCACGGCACCGGCGGCGACGCCGTGCTTCGACGCCTCGCCCGAGACGTTCACCTCCACGAGCACCTCGACCGGCGACTCGCGCCGGGCCGCCACGGACTGGATCTCCTCGGCCAGGCGCAGGCTGTCGACGGAGTGGATCAGGCGCGTGACCTCGACGGTCTTCTTCACCTTGTTCCGCTGCAGCGAGCCGATCATGTGCCAGCGGACGGCCGGCGCGCTGCCGCCGAGCTCGGCGCGGCGGGCGCGCCACTCGTCGACCTGCGCGGCGCGCTGCAGGAGCTGCTGCACCCGGTTCTCGGCGAAGTCCACCTGGCCGAGCTGGATCAGCTCGCGGACCTGGTCGAGCGACCCCGACTTCGAGACGACCACGAGCATCACGTCCTCGGGCCGGCGGCCGGCGCGCCGGGCGGAGGCGGCGATCCGGTCCTTCACGGACTCGAAGCGCTGCCTGAGCGTCGTGCCGTTCGCATCCTGCGTGACGGTTGACATGGGGGACAGGATACGGCCCCGCGCGGTCAGCGCCGCGACGCAGGCGGCGCGGGGGCAGGAACCGCGGGAGCGAGCGCGCCACGGGGCCCGCGGCCCGAGCCGTCGGACGGGATCCAGCTCCAGTGCCGCGCCAGCCCGAACGCGACGAGGAGCGACACGACCGCGAGGACGGCGAGCGTGGCGCGCATCGGCGCGCCCGTCCACGTGGACGCGAGCGACATCGCCGACCGCACCGGGCGCGGCGTGGCGATCCGCATGAACACGTCCCCGGCGTCGACCGAGGTGGTCTCGGAGATCGGGCGCCTCATCCAGTCCACCAACGACGTCACCACCGCCAGGCCCAGCAGCACCGCCGCCGCACCGAACGCGACGCGTGCCACGGGCTCGGAGCCGCGGCCGGCCCAGCCGAGCGCGAAGAGCCCCGCCGTGCCAGCGAAGGCGACGACGATCGCGAAGACCCGGTCGCGCATGCTCGGCGGGCGGGGCGAAGCGTCCCGCGACGAGCGGGGGCCGAACCGGCGCATGAGGTCGTGGCCGATGTTCATGGCAGGCGCCCGGAGCGCACGGGAATGATGCTACGGGGCGTCGCGGAGGGCATTCGTATCCTTGCACCGTGGCCGACCTTCCGGATCGACGCGCGACCCCCCGCAACGTGCCCTGCGTGCTGATCGTCCGCGACGGCTGGGGCATGAATCCCCACGCCTCGCAGCGCGACGGGGACGCCACGCGCGCCGCACGGACGCCGGCGAACGACCGCCTCGAGCGCGACTGGCCGCACGTCCTCGTGCGGACGAGCGGCGAGGATGTGGGCCTGCCGGTCGAGCACGGCGAGCCCGTCATGGGAAACAGCGAGGTGGGGCACCAGAACATCGGCGCCGGCCGGATCGTGGACCAGGAGCTGATGCGCATCACGCGCGCGATCCGGGGCGGCGAGTTCGCGCGCAATCCGCGGCTGCTGGCGGCGTGCGCACGGGCGCGCGAGTCCGCGCCGGACGGACGCCCGCGGGCGCTGCACGTCATGGGCCTCGTCGGCGACGGCAAGGTGCACAGCGACTTCGCGCACCTGGAGGCGCTGCTTCGGCTCGCGAAGGCGCAGGGCGTGCCGGGCGACCGCATCTTCGTGCACGCGTTCACCGACGGACGCGACACGCCGCCGACGAGCGGGCTGGCGGTGGTCGAGCGCCTGGAAGCCGTGCTGCGGGAGACCGGCGGCCGGATCGCCACCGTCGCGGGGCGCTACTGGGCGATGGACCGCGACTTCCGCTGGGACCGCGTGAAGCGGGCGTGGGACGCGATCCTCGCGCGTCCGGGCACGCCGGCCGCAACGAGCGCCGCGCAGGCGATGCGCGACCACTACGCGAACCCATCGAGCCCAAACATGGCCGGCGACGAGTTCGTGCCGCCGACGCGCATCATTCCCGGCGCAGGCGTGCCGAACGACGGCGACGCCATCGTGTTCTTCAACTTCCGCGGCGACCGGCCGCGCGAGCTGACCATGGCGTTCGTGCTGCCGGACGCCGACTGGGCGAAGGCGAAGGGCGGCGGCTTCGCGCGCGACCCGCGTCCGCGCGACCTGCTCTTCACGGCCATGTGCCGCTACGAGGAGGGGCTGCCCATGGAGGTTGCCTTCGACCGCCCGGGACGGATGCCGGACATCATGGGCGCGTGGATCTCGGGGCTCGGGCTCACGCAGTTCCGCTGCGCCGAGACGGAGAAGTTCCCGCACGTGACGTTCTTCTTCAACGACTACCGCGAGGAGCCCTTCCCCGGCGAGCGGCGCGAGCTCATCCCCAGCCCGAAGGACGTCCAGACCTACGACCAGAAGCCCGAGATGAGCGCGCACGGCGTGCGCGACGCGGTGCTGGCTCGGCTGGCCGCCCCCGACTGCGAGCCGTTCATCGTCGTGAACTTCGCCAACCCCGACATGGTGGGCCACACCGGCAACATGCCGGCCGTCGTCACGGCCTGCGAGGTGGTCGATGCCTGCGTCGGCGCGATCGTCGACGCCACGCTCGCCCGCGGCGGCAGCCTGGTGGTCACCGCCGACCACGGCAACGCCGAGCAGATGAAGGACCCCGCGACCGGCGCGCCGCAGACGGCACACACCAACTTCGACGTCGAGCTGTTCGTGGTCGGGGAGGCCTTCCGGGGCGCGAAGCTCCGACAGGGCGGCCGCCTCGCCGACATCGCGCCCTCCATGCTCGCGATGATGGGCCTGCCCCAGCCGCCGGCGATGACCGGCGCCAGCCTGCTCGCGTAGCCGCGCACCGGCCGCACGGGTGCGGCACGGGGCGCGCGGCGCCGGATCAGCCGTGGATCATCCGGCCCTCGGCGCCGAGCGCGGCCTCGTGCATGCTCTCGGCCATGGTCGGGTGGGCGTGCATCGTGGCGATGATGTCGTCCACGGTGCCCTCGAGCGACTTGGCCACGCACACCTCGTGGATCAGCTCGCTCGCGTTCTGGCCGATGATGTGGCCGCCGAGGATCTCGCCGTACTTCTTGCTGACGATGATCTTCACCAGGCCCTCGGCGGCGCCGTCGGCGATCGCCTTGCCGTGGCTCTTCAGGCCGTACTTGCCCACGCGGTACTCGATGCCCTTCTCCTTGCACTGCCGCTCGGTCATGCCCACGCTCGCCACCTGCGGGTTGCAGTAGGTGGCGCCGGGGATCGAGTCGTAGTGCACGCCGGTCGAGGCGTGGCCGAACATGCGCTCGACGGCGACGACCGCCTCCTCGCTCGAGACGTGGGCGAGCCACGGCGGGCCGATCACGTCGCCGATCGCGTAGATGCCCGGCACGCTCGTCGCGTAGGTCGCCTTGTCCTTCTTCTCGTGGTAGTCGGTGGAGATGTGGCCCTTGTCGGTCTTCAGGCCGAGCGACGCGTCGAACAGCCCGTCGAAGCGGCCCGCGACGCCGATCGCCACCAGCACCTTCTCGGCCTCGAGGACCTCGGTCTTCTTCGTGGCCTGGTCCTCGATCGAGACCTTCGCGCCGCCCGCCGTCTTCTCGACGGCCTTCGTCATGCAGCCGAGGCGGAACTCGATCCCCTGCTTGGAGAAGATCTTCTGCGCCTCCTTGGAGATGTCCTCGTCCTCGACCGGCATGATCCGGTCCTGCATCTCGACGACGGTCACCTTGGTGCCGAACGCGTTGTAGAAGTAGGCGAACTCCATGCCGATCGCGCCCGAGCCGACGATCACCATCGACTTCGGGCGCTCGGGCAGGACCATGGCCTCGTAGCTCGAGATGATGGTCTTGCCGTCCTTCGAGGCGAACGGCAGCTCGCGCGGCGCGGCACCGGTGGCGATCAGCACCTTGTCGGCCGTGATCACCACGTCGTCCTTCGAGACCGCGCCGGTGCCCTTGTAGTAGTCCTCGTCGGCCTTCGAGACCTGCACCTTGCAGGGCCCCGAGGCGGTCTTCCCGGCCAGCACCTTCGCGTGGCCCTGGAAGTGCTCGATCTTGTTCTTCTTGAAGAGGAACGCGATGCCGCTGTTCAGCGTGCCGGCCACGTTGCGCGAGCGGCCGATCACCTTCGACCAGTCGAGCTTCACGTTCTTCGGGTCCACCTCGAAGCCCATCTCGGCACCGTGGCGGAACGCCTCCGTGTAGACGCTTGCCGCGTGCAGCAGCGCCTTGGTCGGGATGCAGCCCCAGTTGAGGCAGACGCCGCCGAGCTTGGCGCGCTCCACGCACGCCACCTTCTTGCCCATCTGCGCCGCGCGGATCGCGCCGACGTAGCCGCCGGGGCCGCCGCCGATGACGATGAGATCGAAGTGCTTGGTGTCGGCCATGGCGAGGGTCCTCGTGTGGGGTGACTCGGTCGCGGAAAGAGGGCCAATATCCTAGGAGATGCCCGCCCCGCGCGATCGGGGCCGGCCGGGCGCCCTGCTAGCATCCGGCGCTTCCCGAGAACCGCCGTGCGAACCGCGCTGATCAGCGATGTCCATTCGAACCTGGCCGCCCTGGAGGCGGTGCTCGAGGACATCGGCCGCCAGGGGGTCGACCGGATCGTGTGCCTGGGGGACATCATCGGCTACGGCCCGAACCCGGTGCAGTGCGTCGACCTGGTGGCCCAGCGCTGCCAGTGGTCGCTCCTCGGGAACCACGACTTTGGCGTGGTCTACGAACCGAGCAACTTCAACGCCGTGGCCGAGGACGCCGCGTTCTGGACGCGCCGCGAGCTCGAGCGCCACATGCGCGACGACCCCGCCGCCGGCGTGCGCCGCTGGGACTTCCTCAACCGGCTCCGGGTGCGGGTGGTCGAGGGCGACTTCCTCTGCGTCCACGGCTCGCCGCGCAAGCCGATCAACGAGTACCTGTTCCCGACCGACCCGGAGAACGACCCGCAGAAGCTCGACAGCGTCTTCGAGCGGATCGACCGCGTCTGCCTGGTGGGGCACACCCACGTGCCCGGAGTCTTCACCGACGACTCCGAGTTCTGGCCCCCCGACGAGCTGCCCGACCGCACCTACGTGGTGCGCCCGGAGGAGAAGGCGATCGTCAACCCCGGCTCGGTCGGCCAGCCCCGCGACGGCGACCCGCGCGCCTCGTACGCGATCCTCGACACCGGACCCGACGGCAAGCAGCCGACGGTCCGGTTCCACCGCGTCAACTACGACATCCAGCTGACGGTCGACCAGATCCACGCGATCCCCGAGCTCCACCCGATGCTCGGCGACCGCCTGCTCGAAGGCAGGTGACGCGACGCGTCGCCGCACCCAGGGACCGACCGCCATGAACAGCCAAGCTCCGGCCGGCCGCCCGGCCAATGCGCCCAGCCCGCGCCGCCTGCTCGTCACCGTCGCGATCTTCTCGATCGTCGCCGGCATCGTCGCCATCGTCGTGATGGGCCAGCAGCGCGGCGCAGGGACGAACGCGGAACAGGCGACGGCCGCCGCCCCTGCCACGGCGCCCGCCGCCGGAACGGGTGCATCCGCCCCGTCGAACGCCGCGGCTCCCGCCGCCGCCCCGCAGTCCGCCGCGGGCCCGGCACCGGGCGCCACGCCGGCGGCGGCCGCGCCGGCCAGCCCGGGGGTCGCAAGGAGCCCCGGCTCCCCGTCGCCGGCCGCCCCCCCGCGTGGCGCGCTCGACCCCGCGCCGGG
>JBEITQ010000099.1:0-6958 GCA_040374835.1 Phycisphaeraceae bacterium
CCGCGGGGGCCGGCGCGGCCGGCGCCGCTCCCGGACGGGCGGGGCCGTCGGCCTGGGCGAGGAGGAGGAGCGAACGGAGGATCGGGTCGGTCATTGGTCGGTGTCCTGGGGGTCGTCACGCCGCCCGAGGCATGGCCACGCCAGGGCCAGGGCGGACCACGCATCTTCACGGATCGCGGTGCGGATGTCCAGCATAAGGCGTTGGAAGTGCCGGATGTTATGGACACTCACGAGGGTGGGCCCCAGCATCTCCTCGGCCATGAAGAGGTGCCGCAGGTACGCGCGGCTGAACCCGCCGGCGCATGCCTCGCAGTCGCAGGACTCGTCGATCGGGCGGGGGTCGTCGGAATGGACGGCGTTGCGCAGCCGGACGGGCCCGGTGCGGGTGAAGGCGTTGCCGTTGCGGCCGTTCCGGGTGGGAAGCACGCAGTCGAACATGTCGACGCCCGCGGCCACGGCCATCACGAGGTCGCGCTCGTAGCCGACCCCCATCAGGTAGCGCGGACGGTCGGCGGGCAGGAGCGGCGCCGTGAACTCGACCACCTGGCGGATCGCGTCGGTGCCCTCCCCGACCGCCACGCCGCCGATGGCGTATCCGGGCAGGTCGAACTGGCACGTCGCCTCGGCGGAGCGCCGCCGCAGGTCGAGGTCGGTGCCGCCCTGCACGATGCCGAAGAGCGCCTGGTCCTGCGGGCGGGCGTGCGCGCGCACGCACCGTGCAAGCCACCGGAGCGTCCGCTCGTGGGCCTCCTCCGTCCTCCGGCGATGGTCGGGCACCCGGCGCGTGCGGGCCTGGCGGCGCTCGTCCGACTCGGTCGAGTGCGGCGCGGCCGGCGGGCAGTCGTCGAAGGCCATGATGATGTCGGCGCCGATCTCGTTCTGCACCCGCATGCTCGACTCGGGCCCGAGGTGCACGCGCGAGCCGTCGACGAAGCTGCGGAACGTCACGCCGTCCTCGTCGAGGTCGGCGGTGTCCGACATGCTGTAGGCCTGGTAGCCGCCGCTGTCGGTGAGGATCGGGCCGCCCCAGCGCATGAACCGGTGCGAGCCGCCCATCGCCGCGATGCGCGCGCTGCCCGGACGCAGCATCAGGTGGTAGGCGTTGTTCAGGATGACCTGCGAGCCGGTGCCTCGCACCTGCGCGGGAGTGAGCCCCTTCATCGCCGCGGCCGTCGCGACCGGCATGAAGGCCGGGGTGTCGAAGGATCCGTGCGGCGTGGTCACGCGCCCGAGGCGCGCCTGCCCGCCGGACGCCCGCGCGAGGACCTCGAAGCGGAGCGGCCCCGCGGTCAACGCCGGCTCGCCTCGCGCAGCGTGCGCTTCTCCGCCTCGGTGAGCGAGTGGATGCCGCGCGCCGTGATCTTGTCCAGGATGCGGTTCACCTCGGCGCCGTCGATGCCTCCGCGCACCGTGCCGCGCCGGACCGCCACGCGCGCCGCCGCGACGCGGCTCGTCGGGTCGTACTGGCCGAGGAAGTCGAAGAACCCGTGCAGGTGCGCGGGATTCCTGATCAGGTACCAGCCCGCGAGCGCGCCGCCGATGTGGGCCGCCTCGCCGCCGGCGTTCACCCAGCCGAAGATCACGGCAAGCAGCGCGAACGCGAGCAGGCCATAGGCCAGCGTCGAGAGCCGCATCGGGATCACGAAGAAGAAGAGCACCGTGGCGTTGGGCGCGAGGTAGGCGGCCGCCATCAGCACGCCGAACACGCCCGCCGAGGCGCCGACGAGCGGCGTCGCGGGGTCGTTGAAGAGGAGGCCCGGCGCCCGGAAGGACTCGCCGAAGGCGGCCTGGCCGCCGATCGCGAGCCCGTTGAGCGCGAGGTACATGAGCGCGCCCGCCGTCCCGCACAGCAGGTAGAAGGCCAGGTAGCGCTTGCCGCCGAGGTAGCGCTCCACCATTCCCCCGAAGAAGAACAGCGTGAGCATGTTGAACAGGACGTGGTTCAGGTTCGCGTGCAGGAACTGGAAGGTGACGAACCGCCACACCTCGAACCCCGTCACCCCGAGGACGGGGTCGCGGTTCCACACCGCCTTGGCCGTCGAGAAGTAGCCCATCGACTCGAGCGGCCGCACCGGCCGGTAGTCGACGATGGCCACCGGCTGGTCGCCGAGCGCCGCGACGCCCTGCAGCGAGAAGCGGGATTCCGGCGGCTGGAGCGTGAACTCCGAGGACCGCACCTCGGCGAGCCGCTCGGGGTCGATGCCGACGAGCGGTTCCGAGCGCACGGCCTCGAGCCGGTACGGCAGGAACCCGTCCACCACGAACACCGCCGCGCAGAGCGCGATGATCCACGTGGTGACCGACCACCCTCCCGGCCGCCGGTGCACCGGTGGCTGCGCGTCTGCTCGGGCGTACGGGCGGTCGTGGATTCCCATGGTCGAGGCGGAGACGATAGTCGCCGCGATCAGCCCCCGCCCCGGCGCCGATCCGTCGCGCGGGACAGCGCCTCGCGCTCGGCCTTGCTGAGCGAATCGGCGCCCTCGCGGGCGATCTTCTCCAGGATGCGGTCCACCTCCCGGTCCTCGGCGGCACGCTGCTCGCGTCGACGCGCGGCCTCCTCGCGCGCCACCTGGTCTGGATCGGGCTCGGGCGGCGTGGCGCCCGCGAGGCCGCCCGACTGCAGGCCCCATCCCCCCATGCCCGACCGCGCGACGGCATCGCCCGCCCGCAGGCGCCACAGCTGCAGGACGGCGAAGCCGGCGCATGCGATGGCCACCGCCATCACCGTCGCGAGGTCGCGGACGATGGCGACGACGCCGGCAAGCGACGCCGAGAAGAGCGAGAAGGCAGCCGCCGCGCGCGGCGCGTCGAACGCCCCGCGCCGGCGGATGATGATCGCCTCCGCGACGCGCCCGCCGTCGAGCGGCAGCATGGGCAGGAGCGACAGGATCGCCACCTGCACGCCCGTCCACTGCAGGAACCACAGGCACACCATCCACCACGGATGGGGCGTGGTCAGCCACTCGGCGGTCATCGGGTTCGGAAGCGCCGCCGCCCAGTCGCCGCCGAGCGTGCCGAGCGCGATGCCGACGGCGGCGAGCTGCACCACGGCGGCCGCGGTGCCGACGCACGCCGAGAGCAGCGCCGGAAGCCACCCCGGGGCGGGGTCGATGCCCTGCAGGCTCCCGAGCGGCCAGAGCATCACCTCGTCGGCGGTGCCGCCGGCCGAGCGCACCACGAAGGCGCGCACCAGCTCGCGCCAGAAGACGACGACCAGCAGCGCCCCGAGCTGCAGCGCCGCCGCCTTCGCGCCGTGCAGCCAGGCCGATTCGGGCGGCCCGACCGTGGCGCGCAGGACGACGAGCGCGGCGAAGAGGAGGAACGAGAAGTGGATCCGGAACCGGATCCCGAGGACCGACGCCAGCGGCACCGACCACGAGAGCGGGTTCGGTGGACCGGGGTCGGCGCGCTCCCAGGTCATGCGGGCACGCCCCCGCGCAGCCGCCACTGCGCGAACGCGCCGATCGTCTTCCCGTCGCGGATCCGGCCGTCGCGGATCATCGCCTCGACCTCCGCGACGGTGCGCACCGCGACCTCGATCTCCTCGCCGACCTCGAGGCGGCGCGGCACCGCCGACAGCCCGCGCGCCTCGAAGACGTGCATCAGCTCGTCGGCGAAGCCCGGGCTCGTGAAGAACGTCCCGACCGCGCGCACCTCGTCCGCGCGGAAGCCGGTCTCCTCCTCGAGCTCGCGGGCGGCCGCGAGCGCCGGGTCCTCGCCGGGCTCGAGCTTGCCGGCGCAGAACTCCTCGAGCCATCCTCCGACGGCGATGCGCCAGTTGCGGATCGTGACCAGCCGCCCGTCCTCGAGCACGGGCACCACCGTCACCGCGCCGGGGTGGCGAACCACCTCGCGCACGATCTCGCGGCCCGCGCCGTCCACGAAGCGCACGCGCTCGACGCGGAACACGCGGCTCGCGAGGAGCTCCTCGTGCCCGAACGGCTCGCGCGGCGCCCGTGGTCCGTCGGCGGCGGTCACCGCGTGGTGCGCGAGGACTTCGCCGGGGCCTTCGCGGCGGCCTTCGGCGCGTTCTTCGGCGCCTCGGCGCGGGTCACGGCGGCGTCGGGGCCCGGGGCGGCCTTGCCGGTGACGATCACCTCGACGCGGCGGCTGCGGTCCTTCGAGGCCTCGGGACGGTCGGGGCCGAAGCTCACGAGTCCCATGTGCGCGCCGGTCACGCCCTTGCGGTCGAGGTAGCCGCGCACCGCGTAGGCACGCTCGAAGCCGAGGTGGTAGTTCGACGCGAAGGCGGCGCGCTTGATCGGGTCGGTGTCGGTGTGGCCCACCACCATGACCTCGCGGTCGCCGTACTTCTCCTTGATCGCGGCGGCGATGCGGTCGAGCGAGCGCTTGGCCCCGTCCTTGAGGGAGGTCTTGCCGGAGTCGAAGAGCAGGCTGTTGGAGATGGTCAGGCGCACGTCGTCGCCGTGCACGGTGGCCTCGACGCCGTCGATCCCCTGGAAGTCGCGCACGTCGGTGACGGTGACCGTCTCCGCGGCCGGCGCGGGCGCACCGGCCTGCTTGGTGCAGTCGGCGAGCTGCTGCTCGAGCGTGTCGTTCACCTGCTGCAGACGCGCGAGCTGCTCGCCCATCGCGTTGAGGCTGTCGTCCTTCTGCGCGAGCTGCTTGACGAGGTCGTCGTTCTGCTGCAGCAGGTCGGAGTTCGCGGCCTTCTGCGAGTCGTTGCAGCCGACGAGCGCCGCGCAGAGCGCGAGCGCCGGGAGGGCGAGGATCTGGGTGGAACGCATGGGTACGAGTCCTTTCGTGAGTTCGCCACGGGAACCGGCGTGCGGGCCGGGCGCGCGCTTCCATGCGCGGCGCGCACCATTGCATCAGGTTCCGGGCCGGCTGTAAAGGCCGGACGCGCTCAGGATCCGCCGGGCCGCGAGACCAGGAGGAAGGCCCCCGCGGCGACGGCGGTGAAGGCCAGCACCTTCAGGATCCGGGCCACGGCCGTCCGGGGACCGCTGCCTTCCTCGAGGCCCGGCCGCACCAGGTGGGCCCCAAGCACGCAGCCCACCACGAGCAGCACCCCCACCGCGATCCCGCCGACCGGGCGGCTGGCGGCGGACAGGATCCAGCCGATCGTGGCCCCCAGCATCAGGACGACCGCCGCGACGGCCGGCAGGCCGCGCCCGCCGCGGGCGGCCCGGGCGAAGCCCGTGGCGCCGATCGCCAGGACCGCCGCGAGCGCCAGCGCCCCGCCCGGTTCCTCTCGGGCGCGGTCGGCCGCCAGCTGCATGACCGAGAGCACCCCGCCGACCACCCGCTCGAGCGCCGGGGACGCGAAGTACGCCACCGAGGCCCCGATCGCCAGCGACGGGCCATAGGGAATCCGCCACGGGGTCGACCGCGCCAGGCTGATCGCCCAGGCGACCATGCCGACGAACGGGGCCACGAAGAACCCGATCACGGCGGCCCGCCATCCGAAGGCGGCGCCGGCGCAGGCCATGAGGTGGACGTCGCCGAGGCCGAGCGCCTCGGTGTCGAGGAGGAGCGTCGCCACGATGCGGAGCGCCCAGATCACGGCGCCGCCCACCACGAAGCCGGCGCAGGCCGCGAAGAACGCCGCGACCGCGGGGTGCATGGCCTCCGGCGCCGCGGTGCGGGTGCCGATCACCCACCCGATGCCGCCCAGGAGCACCGCCGGGCCGATGAACGCCGCTTCCTTCACCATCTCCCGGCGCGCATGGGGGTAGTCGGCGAAGACGTCGTCCTCGTCCTTCACGTAGTCGTCGTAGTCGGAGAAGGAGGGCGGCAGCACGCCGGTCCAGACGAGCATGCGCCCGATCGCCAGGCCGCCCATCGCCATGGCCGCCGCGACGCACGCGGGCCAGGCCGGGATGGCGATCGGGAACCGGTCCATGTCCTGCGGGCCGGCGACCCACGCGGCGATCGGCCATCCCACGATCGCCACCACCGACCCCCACGTGGGAATCGCCACCGGGATGAGGTAGGTGCGTGCGTCGCAGAGCGTCATGGCGGCAAGCGAACCAACCGCCCAGAGGACGACCATGAACGCGGGGATGGCGAACACGCCCTGCGCGTGCCACCAACCCTCGCCCACCGGGTACCACGCCGACCCGGGCCGGGGCAGGAAGAGCACGGCGTAGATCAGTGCAAAGAGGATGCCGAACCCGATTTCCGCGACCAGGTAGCGCCTCGGGATGGCCGTGCCGCAGGCCGCGCACCGGCCGCGCAGCCGCAGGTAGCTGACGATCGGGATGTTCGCGTGCCACGGAAGCCGCAGTCCGCAGGATGGGCATCGCGACGGCGGGCGCACGACGCTCAGGCCCTCGGGCATCCGATAGGCCACCACGTGGATGAAGCTCCCCGCGCAGGCGCCGAGGGCGAACATGAACGCCACGTTCAGCGCCGTGGGCAGCGTGATCAGCACGTCGGTCCAGTCGGGCATCGGGCGGCTCAGAACGGCGGTTCCGCGGCCTCAGGGCGCGCCCCGGCGTCGAGGGACTGGCCCGAGATCGCCTCGATCCGCTGCTCGGCCTGGTCGAGGATCTGCCGGCACCGCCGCACGAGCGCATCGCCGCGGGCGTATTCGCGCAGGCTGTCCTCGAGGGCGATCTCGCCGCGCTCCATGCGCTCGATGATGGCCTCGAGCTGCTCGACGGCCTCCTCGAAGCCGAGCGCCGCCACCTGCGGGTCGATCTCGGCCGGGACGGCGTCGGCAGCGGCCTTGCGCGGTGGCTTCTTCATCGGGAGACGAGGTTACTCCACGCGCGAACGCACCACGCCGTCGGCGAGGTGCGTCGAGATGGTGCTCCCGGACGGCGCGTCGGCGGAGCGCCGCACCAGCCGGCCGTCGGCGTCGAAGGTGAGCGACCATCCGCGCGCGAGCGTCTCGCCGGGGCCGAGGATCCGGAGCCCGCGGTCGGCGGCCTCCAGGCGCCGGCGCCGGTCCGACGACGCCCGACGCACGGCCGAGCGCAGGCGGGCCTCG
>JBEITQ010000203.1:0-3772 GCA_040374835.1 Phycisphaeraceae bacterium
CAACTGGAAGGTGCGCGAGGAGATCAAGGTGGCGGCCCTCGTCGAGGGCATGAAGCACCTCTCCGCCAACCAGAAGGAGATCGCCGAGCGCCTGGGCCTGCGCCTGGACTACGACTTCAACGGCGAGGCCTACTACACCGTCAGCGGCCAGAACTCCAACAACTCCGTCCGCCTCTCGGACGAGTTCATGGACGCGGTCGAGAAGGACGGCGAGTGGACGCTCACGCGCCGCACCGACGGCAAGGTCGCCAAGACCCTGCGCGCCGCCGACCTGTGGAAGCAGGTCAACGAGGCCGCCTGGCACTGCGCCGACCCCGGCGTGCAGTACGACTCGACGATCAACGCGTGGCACACCTGCCCCGCAGGCGGGCGCATCAACGCCAGCAACCCGTGCAGCGAGTACATGTTCCTCGACGACACGGCGTGCAACCTGGCGTCGATCAACCTGCTCAAGTTCTACGACCCCGAGTCGCGCACCTTCGACCTCGAGGGCTACGAGCACGCGATCAGCCTGTGGACCGTGGTCCTCGAGATCAGCGTGCTGATGGCGAGCTTCCCCTCCAAGGAGATCGCCGAGCTCAGCTGGAAGTACCGCACGCTGGGCCTTGGCTACGCCAACCTCGGCGCGATGCTCATGCAGGCCGGCATCCCCTACGACAGCGAGGCCGGCCGCGCCGTGTGCGCCGCCCTCACCGCGATCCTCACCGGCCGCTCCTATGCGGCGAGCGCGGTCCTGGCCGCCGAGCACGGCCCCTTCGACGGCTACAAGGCCAACAAGGAGAACATGCTCCGCGTGATCCGCAACCACCGCCGCGCCGCGCACGGCGAGGCGCGCGACGGCGGCACCTACGAGGCCCTGCGCATCTCGCCGGTGCCGATCGACCACGGGGTCTTCAAGGCCGGCCAGGTGAACATCGCCAACGCGTCCGACATGCTCGGGCGCGCCACGGCGGCGTGGGACGACGCCCTGGCCTTCGGCAAGAAGCACGGCTTCCGCAACGCGCAGGTCACCGTGATCGCGCCGACGGGCACCATCGGCCTGCTGATGGACTGCGACACCACCGGCGTCGAGCCCGACTTCGCGCTCACCAAGTTCAAGAAGCTCGCCGGCGGCGGCTACTTCAAGATCGCGAACCAGTCGCTGCGCCCGGCGCTGGTGGCCCTGGGCTACTCGGCGGCGCAGGTCGACGACATCGTGACCCACGTGATGGGCACGCTGAGCCTCGACGTGCCGATGCCCGCCGAGGACGGCACGTTCCCGTCGCACGGCCCGTCGCTGCGCGACCACCTGATCGAGTGCGGCTACACCGGCGACGAGGTGGTGGCGATCGAGAACGGCCCGCCCACGGTGTTCGAGATCTCCTTCGCCTTCTCGGCGTGGAAGATGCCGGAGCGCCTGATGGCGTCCCTGGGCATCGACGTGGCCAAGGCGCGCGCCGACATGAAGTTCAACGGCCTGCGGGCGCTCGGCATGAGCCGCAAGCAGATCGAGGCGCTCAACGTGCGCATCTGCGGCACGCAGACCGTCGAGGGCGCGCCGCACCTCAAGGAGCGGCACCTGCCGGTGTTCGACTGCGCCAACCGCTGCGGCACGCTCGGCCAGCGCTTCATCGCGCCGGAGGGCCACATCCGCATGATGGCGGCCGCGCAGCCCTTCATCTCGGGCGCCATCAGCAAGACCATCAACCTGCCCAACGAGGCGTCGGTCGAGGACATCGGCCGCTGCTACCGCCTGAGCTGGGAGCTGGGCCTGAAGGCGAACGCGCTGTACCGCGACGGCTGCAAGCTGAGCCAGCCGCTGAGCACGAAGAGCGACGCCTCCGAGGACCGCGACGAGGAGGACACCGAGGGCCTGAAGGAGGCCGCGGTCACCGAGCGCGTGGTCGAGGTGGAGCGCGTGGTGGAGATCGAGCGCGTGGTGGAGCGCGTGGTGGAGCGCCCGATGCGCCGCCGCCTGCCCGACACCCGCGAGTCGATCACCCACAAGTTCAACGTGGCGGGCCACGAGGGCTACCTGATCGTCGGCCTCTACGAGGACGGCAAGCCCGGCGAGCTCTTCATCACGATGGCGAAGGAAGGCTCGACGATCGGCGGCCTGATGGACTCGCTCGGCACCGCGGTGAGCCTGGCGTTCCAGTACGGCGTGCCGGTGGAGAGCATCGTCAACAAGTTCGCGCACCAGCGCTTCGAGCCGATGGGGATGACCACCAACACGGACATCCCCTTCGCCAAGAGCCTGGTGGACTACATCTTCCGCTGGCTGGGCATGCAGTTCATCGACGGCTACCGGGAGCAGAACGCCCCGCGCCGCTCGAAGCCCGCGGACACCCACGCCGGATCGGCAGGCGCAGGAGGCGCCGCCGCCATCACCCACAGCAAGGAGGCTGAATGGCCCGCACGAGCAAGCGCACTGCCGCACGCCGACCGGACGGACGCTCCGTCGGGAAGCGACCGAGCCGCCGCCGGATGGGCGAGGGCGGACGCGAGCCCGTCGCTTGCGTCGCGTGCCGTGACCGACATCCCGGCCGCGTCGATCATCGACGGTTCGGCTGGGGCGCGGATCGAGGCGACGGTCACCGAGACCGTGGTGGTCGCCGAGGTGCACGCGGAGGGCAGCGCGCTCAAGCAGTCCAACGCGCAGCTCATGGGCGACGCGCCGCCGTGCAGCACCTGCGGTGAGATCACCGTCCGCAACGGCACGTGCTACCGGTGCCTGAACTGCGGCACCTCGATGGGCTGCTCCTGAGCCACCGACCCGGGCGCCACGCGCCCGAAGAACCCCCCGCCGCACGGCCTGCCCCAAGGATGGGGCGCCGTGCGGCGGGAACCGAACGACAGGGTCCCGCGCGGCGCACGGCCGCGGGCGCGGGACGGCGGAGGCCTCGAGCCGACGAACCACAGGACCATGCGATGCGCGCGGACTCCGACCCGCGCGCATCGCGACAATCGACGCGATGGGGGCGAGCGCCTCGGGCGTGCGCGGTCAGCGAGTGGATGGACCCTCCTTGCAGGCCGGATGAGCACGGACAACGCGCACTTCGGCCCCCTCTCCTGGGAACGGATGCCCCCCATCGGAACGCTGCTGCACCTGCCTCGGCAGGCTGCCCGCAGCGGGACGACCCGGAAGGGAGACCCGCCTGCCCCCGGTCTCGCCCCCTCGCGTCACTTTCCACGGATCGGCCGCACCTCGCGTGCGCGCCAGGTCCCTCCCCCGCCGCGGCATGCCCACCCCCGCGGCGGGGTCTTTCTTTCCCGGGCGAGCCGTACACTGCTTCGATGGTTCCCGAGCGCGAACGAGGATGGGTGCGGGGGAGACGGCTCGCGCCGGCGGCATGCGCCGTCGCGGCGGCCGCGATCCTCGCCGGGTGCGCCGCCACGCCCGAGGAAGCCTCGCTCTCGCGCAAGGCGAAGCTCGACACCGCGCCGATCACCCACGTGGTGCTCATCCAGCTGAAGGACCCGACGCGCGCGGCGGAGCTGGTGGCCGACTGCGACCGCGCCCTGCCGGCCCTCGAGTCGGTGGCGTCCTACTCCTGCGGCGTGCCGCTCGCCACCGACCGCACCACCGTGCTGCGCGACTACGACGTGGGCATCTACGTCGGCTTCCGAAACGGCGCGGACTACCGCGCGTACGTCGACGACCCGCGGCACCTGGCGCTCGTCGAGCGCTGGCGCGACGGCTGGAAGGCCGTCCGAATCTGGGACATCGCCGAGGGAACGACGGGCGCGGTGGCGGGCGATCCCCTGCCGGCGCCCGCACCCGAGCCGGAGG
>JBEITQ010000097.1:0-7128 GCA_040374835.1 Phycisphaeraceae bacterium
CATGGCGGGCGGCGCGCGGCCGGTCGCGGTGCTGAGCGGGCCGACGATCGCGGCGGAGCTGGCGCGCAGGCTGCCGGCGACCATGGTGAGCGCGGCGGCCGACCACGCGCTCGCGGAGCGCGTGCAGCGGACGTTCGCGATGCCGTGGCTTCGGATCTACACGAACGGCGACGTCACGGGCGTCGAGATCGCGGGCGCGGCGAAGAACGTGGTGGCGCTGGCCGCGGGAATGATCGACGGGCTGGGGCTCGGGTCGAACGCCAAGAGCGCGCTGCTTGCGCGCGGCCTCGCCGAGATCGTGCGCCTGGGCACCGCGCTCGGCGCGAAGCCGGAGACCTTCTTCGGCATCGCGGGGGTGGGCGACCTGGCGACGACGTGCTTCAGCCCCGAGGGACGCAACCGCTCCTGCGGCGAGGCGATCGGGCGCGGGGAGCCGCTCGAGGCGTACCTCGCGCGCACCGACTCGGTGGTCGAGGGCGTGGCGACGTCGCGCGCGATCCACGCGCTCGCGGCCCGGCACGCGGTCGACATGCCCATCGTGGCGGCGGTGGAGTCGATCCTCTTCCGCGGCATGACGCCGGCCGAGGCGATCCGGGGCCTGATGGGCCGCGAGGCGCGGGCCGAGCGCGTCGGCTGAGCCCGCCGCGCCGGGCGCGGCGTACCATGTCCGGCCCATGACGAGCGTGCCGAACGCTGCCACCCCGCGCACCTCCCCGGCCGAGGCGCTTGCCTCCGGCGGAAGCCAGCTCGAGCGGCGCCTGGTGGTCGCGCTGTCGGGGGGCATGCTGCTCCTGGTGTCGTGGCTGGCGCGCGCGACGATGGGCTTCGCCGAGAACGTGACGCAGATCCCGGCGGCGATCGGCGCGGTGATCGTGGCGACGCCGCTCTTCGCGGGCGCGGTGCGCGAGCTGCGCGAGGGGCGCGCGGGCGGGAACGCGCTGGCGAGCCTGGCGGTGCTCGCGGCGATGGCGAACAACTTCTTCCTGCAGGCGGGGTTCCTGGCGTTCTTCCTGTGGCTGGCCGAGCTGGTGCTGAGCCGCACGGCGTGGGGCGCGCAGCGGGCGATCCGCGACCTGGTGGAGCTCACCCCCGACGAGGCGCGCGTGGTGGGCGACGACGGCGGCGAGCGGCAGGTGCAGCTCTCGCAGGTGCGCCTGGGGATGCGCGTGCGCGTGCGCCCCGGCGAGAACCTGCCGGTCGACGGCACGGTGGTCGCGGGCAGCACGTCGATCAACCAGGCGTCGCTCACCGGCGAGAGCGTGCCGGTGGAGGCGCAGCCCGGCACGCCGGTCTACGCGGGCACCGCGAACCTCACCGGGCAGATCGACATCGAGGTGACCGCGGTCGCCGGGCAGACGACGATCGGCAAGGTCGAGCGGCTGATCCGCGAGGCGGAGAAGTCGAAGACCGCGCGGCAGGAACTGGTCGAGAAGCTGGCGAACTACTACGCGCCCGTGGTGCTGATGGTGGCCGGGCTGGTGTGGTTCTTCACCTCGCGCAGCGCGGATCCCGCGGTGCGCGACGCCGCGGCGGTGCGCGCGATCACGGTGCTGGTCGTCACCACGCCGGGCGCGCTCCTCATCGCCTACCCCACCGCGATGGTGGCGGCCTTCGCCGCGGCCGCGCGCCTGGGCATCATGGTCAAGCAGACGAGCACCCTGGAGGCCGCGGGCAACGTGGACACGGTGGTGCTCGACAAGACGGGCACGCTGACCACCGGCAAGTTCGCGGTGAGCCGCCTGGTGCCCGCCGAGGGCGTGGACGGCGCGGCGCTGCTGCAGGCCGCGGCCGACGCCGAGCAGAGCTCGAACCACCCGCTCGCGCGCAGCATCATGGAGACGGCGCAGCGCGCGCGCATCGCGCCGGCCGCGGTGAGCGGCTACCGCGAGGTTCCGGGCCGCGGCGTCGAGGGATCGACGGCGGCGGGCACCGTGCAGGCCGGCCGCGGCATGTGGATCGCCGAGCTGAACCCGGCCGCTGCCGACGAGGTGAAGTCGGTCGAGGAGAAGCTCGAGGGGATGAGCGGCGTGCACGTGATGCTCGCCGGGCGCTACCTGGGCGCCGTGGGCCTCGAGGACAAGCTGCGCCGCAATGCCGCCGAGACCGTCAAGGAGCTGCGCGAGCTGGGCGTGCGCAAGGTGGTGATCTTCACCGGCGACCGCCTGAGCGTGGCGAAGCGCGTCGGCCAGGCCGTGGGCGTCGACGCGATCGAGGCCGAGTGCCTGCCCGAGGAGAAGCACGAGGAGCTCAAGTACCTCATCCGCAAGGGAAGCCGGACCCTCGTCGTCGGCGACGGCATCAACGACGGCCCGATCCTGGCGAGCGCGGACGTCGGCGTCGCCATGGGCCTGTCCGGCAGCGACATCGCCGCCAACAGCGCGGGCGTGGCGCTCATGAACGACGACCTGCGCAGCGTGCCGTTCCTGCTGGAACTCGCGCGCAAGGCCAAGGGCATCGTGGCCGCGAACATCGCGGCGAGCCTCTTGCTGGCGCTCGTGGGCCTGGCGCTTGCCGCGACCGGCCGCATCGACATCTGGGTGACGCCCTTCTACCAGGCGGCGGCGTACGTCTTCGTGATCGCCAACAGCCTGCGGCTCGTGCGCTACGGCGAGGACTTCGCGGCGGCCGAGGAGATGCGGCGCGCGCAGGAAGCGATCGCCGCGGCGAAGCCGGTGCGCGCGGCGGCGCGCAAGTAGCCGCTACTTCCCGCGGAACATGAAGTAGGCCGCGCCCACCAGGCACAGGCTCGCCCACAGGAAGTCGAGCGTCAGCTTCTCGCGCATGTACCACGCGGCGAAGGCGGCGAACACCGCCATGGCGATGATCTCCTGCATGACCTTGAGCTGCTGCAGCGAGTAGCCGGCCTCGTTGAAGCCGATGCGGTTGGCGGGAACCTGCAGGCAGTACTCGAAGAACGCGACGCCCCAGCTCATGAACACGACGCCCCAGAGCGAGGCGCTGCGCGCGTCGCGGAGGTGCCCGTACCAGGCGTAGGTCATGAAGACGTTGGCGACGACGAGGAGCGCGGGCGTGGCGATGCCGGCGGGAATCGACGGGAGGACCTGCATGCGGCCAAGGTAGCGGTGCGCGCGCATCCATACGATGCGCGCGTGGCCCGCTGCCCCGCGTGCGACTACGACCTCTCGTCGCTGCCCGGCGTGCCCGGCGCGGCGGGAGAGCCGTTCGGCGCACGCGTCCGCTGCCCGGAGTGCGGGCATGGGTTTCCTGCGGGCACCCTGCTCCTCTCCGGGTCTGCCTTCGTGGCCACGCTGCAGCCGGCGACCCGGCGCGCGCGCGCCTGGGCGGTGCTCGTCTCCTTCGCGCCCGCGCTGTGGCTCGTGTTCCAGGGCATCGAGGGGCTCATCGACCTTTCGACTGGACGCGGAACGTGGTGGGCGAACCTGCTCCGCATCTCGCTGCTTGCGATCGTCGGGGTGCTCGTCGTGCGTGCCGTCCGGCTCTGGCGGCGCACGGAGGGAGGCAAGGGCGCCCCGATCGCCGGGCGGGACATGGCGTGGGAGGTGCGCCCCGGGTCGCTCGAGATGTTCACCCGCGGCGACGAGTCGAAGGTCTCGGCGGTCAAGCGCTTCCCGGCGGACCGGCTGCGCAACGTGGTGGCGCACGCGGCGCCGGAGGTGCCGCTCGCGCCCGGCGAGCGGCCGAACAACGTCGTGCTCCTGGAGACGTACTTCTGGGTGATCGACCGCGACGGCCGGCGGAGCGACATCGAGTCGACGTCCATCTACGTGGATGCCGGCGGCGAGCGTGCCGAGCTGCCCTCCGGGCGGCGGTCCGCGTCGCTTGCGGCGGGGCACGTGCTGGCGGCGCGCGTGGCGGAGACGCTGCGCGCGACGGGCGGGACGGAGGCGGTGGCGGGCATGCCGGCGGCGGACGTGGACCTGCCGCCTCCCGCCGGGAGCGAGGCCACGAACACCCGCTCGATCACCGTGACCGGCGCACCCCGCGTGATCAAGCAGCTGCAGAGGGGACTGGTGGGCGGCGCGTTCGCCGGATTCCTCGCCTGGTTCGTGCTGACGGGCGCCGCCACGGCGGTCGCCCTGCTCGGCGGGTTCATGGTCGTGGGCAACGCGGGCGTGGTGTTCACGGGGATCCTGGCGCTCACGATTCCCGCCAGCGCCGGCATCGCCTGGCTCCTCTGGCGCACGCATCGCGCGCGGGCCTCAGAGTTGGCGACGTGGACCGCGGTGCCCGGCGAGCTGCGCATCGACATTGCCGACGGCCGTCGCCCGGACCGGGCCGTGCGCGGGCGCGCTCACCCCGCGCCGCGGCTGCACGAGGTCGCCGCCATGGCGCACGACGGCCGTCCGATGCTGGTCGCGCGCACGCGCGGCGGCCGGACGATCGCGCGGCTCGACGCGAACCTGGCGCGCGGCGAGGCGGAACTCCTCGCGCAGCGCATGATGCTCCTCATCTGGGAGGGGCGTTCAGCGCCGACCTGACGGCGGCGACCACGTCTTCCTGGTCGACCTCGGCCGGAATCGGGAGCTCGATGAAACGCTCGCCGGCGAGGCCAAGCGCGGAAGACGTGCCGCGGGCGACGAGCCGGTCGGTCATCACCGGGATCGAGTTGTCCGCCGTGAAGAGCTGGCCGAACTTGAACGACCCGACGCCGCGCGCCGGGATCTCGACCTCGCGCGCGCGCTTGCCGCGCGGCACGATGCGCAGGCGGCCACGCTCCACGATCCACGTCTCGGTGCCGGCCTGGAAGCGCGCGCGCGGGCGCGGGATCGGCCGGACCCCGTGGCGCGCGATCAGCACCAAGCCGGCAGGCAGCAGCAGCACGGCAGACATCTGCAGCACCATGAAGAGGAGCACCGAGCGCGAGAGCGCCATCGCCAGCACGGCGCCGGCGATCAGCACGAAGAAGACCGCGATGAGCAGGCCGATCTTCCACCCTTGCCCGGAGCCGAGCCTGGCCTGCCCGGCATGCCGCCAGCCGGTCAGCACCACGGCTCCTTCGGGCACGAGCAGCGCGCACTCCGGGCAGCGCACGTCGCGCGGCAGCGGCTCCCACCACGGCCCGTCCGGTACGTCGCCGAGCAGGTGGCTGCAGCGCGGGCACGTCGGCGGGTCGCCCGCCGTCGCGGCCGTCACCGCGGGCGGCACCGCGAAGCGGTTCGGATCGCCGCCGACCGTGACGCCGGGCATGGATGCCGCCTTCGTGACCGTGACGCCGACGGCGGGCGCATGTGGCGGCATGCGAAGCGTGCGTTCGAGCGTGCGCGCCACCGTCTGCGGGTGCGCGCCCGCGGGCATCAGCATCCACACGGTGCCCGACGGCTGCCCGTCGGTCGTGTTCCAGGCCGCCTTCGAGTCGTTGAGCGACCACAGCATGATGGGGGTCACGAAGTCGATCGCGCCCACCTCCGCGGCGCCCTTGCGGCGGAAGAGCGGAATGTGACGGCGGCCGCGCACGTCGCGGATGTCGCCGCCGGCGAGGCTGCGCGGCGTCGCATCCGTCGATGGTTCGCCGGCCCACAGGTGGATCCCGCCGGGCACGACCATCACGCGCCGCAGCCGCGCGCCGGCACGCTCGCCGTCGCGGCCGGCGCTGCCGGCGGGCCGCCAGTGGCGCCACACCGCCCAGAAGCCGATCGCCGTGCCGACCATGCCGCCCAGCACGCCGAGCGCGGCCCCCATTGATCCCGTCCCCATGCTCCAGATGCTGAAGCCCGGGCCTCCCGCGCCAAGCAGGCCCGGCAGGAGCAGCATCGCGAACTGCACGGCACCGATCAGCACGAATCCCGGGACCAGCACCCACGCGACGTTGCGCAGCCCGCCCGGCTCGACCACGCTCGGCGACACGCCGCCCGTGAGGCAGTGCGCGCCCGTCGGGACGACCAGCGCGCACTCCGGGCAGCGCACGTCGCCCGTGAACGCGCCGCACGGGTCCTCGGGCGCGCCCGGAAGCCCGGTCAGCGGATACGCGCAGCGCGGGCACCGGCATTGCGCGACGGGCCCGACGGCGGGCGCGGCCGCGGCTGCCGGAGCCTTCGCGTCAGGCAACGGTCACCTTCGGGTCGAGGTAGACGTCCTGGATCGCGTTCAGCACCTTGACGCCGTCGGCCATCGGCCGCTGGAACGCCTTGCGGCCGGAGATCAGGCCCTGGCCGCCGGCGCGCTTGTTGATGACCGCGGTCTTCACGGCGTCGAAGACATCGTTCTCGCCGCTGGCGCCGCCCGAGTTGATGAGGCCGATGCGGCCCGAATAGCAGTTCAGCACCTGGTAGCGGCAGAGGTCGATCGGGTGGTCGCTCGAGAGGTCGGAGTAGATCCGCTTGTCGAACTTGCCGTAGCTCGAGCCGCCCGTGCCCATGGCCACGTAGCCGCCGTTGAGCTCGGGGAGCTTCTGCTTGATGACGTCGGCCTTGATCGTGACGCCGAGGTGGTTCGCCTGGCCGGTCAGGTCGGCGCTCAGGTGGTGGTCCTTGCCGTCCTTCTTGAACGCGTCGTTTCGCAGGTAGCACCACAGGAACGTGGCCATGCCGAGGGAGTGGGCCTCCTCGAAGGCCTCCGCCACGTAGACGATCTCGCGCGTGGCGTTGGGGCTGCCGAAGTAGATGGTGGCGCCGACCGCGCACGCGCCCAGGTTCCACGCCTCGCGCACCGTTCCGAAGGGGACCTGCGAGGCGGCGTTCGGGTAGGTGAGCAGCTCGTTGTGGTTGTACTTCACCATGAACGGGATGCGGTGCGCGTACTTTCGGCTGACGCTCGCCAGGACGCCGAAGGTGCTGGCGACCGCGTTGCATCCGCCCTCGACCGCGAGCTTCACGATGTTCTCGCCGTCGAAGTACGCGGGGTTCTTGGCGAAGCTCGCGCCGGCGGAGTGCTCGATGCCCTGATCGACGGGCAGGATGCTCATGTAGCCGGTGCCGCCGAGGCGGCCGTGGCCGTAGATCCGCTGCAGGCTCGCGAGGACCTGCGGGCTGCGGTCGCTCGGCGCGAAGCAGCGATCGACGAAGTCGGGCCCCGGAACGTGGAGCAGCGACTTGGACACCTTCGCGGCGTGCGACAGCAGGCCATCGGCCTCGGCTCCCAGGATCTTCGACACGTCGACGGTGAGGTTCGGCATGCGGGAATGATAATTCAGTGCCAGGAACCCCTGTC
>JBEITQ010000216.1:0-3263 GCA_040374835.1 Phycisphaeraceae bacterium
GCCCCGGCCCCCGCCGCCGCCCCGCGGCACGCCGCCGGCATCGCCTGACGCCCCGCGAAGCGCACGGAACCCCACCATGGCGATCCTCCTCATCCAGCACTCCCGGCACAGCGAGGCCGGCCACCTCGGCGAGTCGCTGCGCAGCTTCGGCCAGCGCGTGCGCACCGTCCGCCTCCACGAGGGCGACGCCCTCCCCGCGGACCTCGACGACGTGCACGGCGTGGTGAGCCTCGGCGGCCCGCAGTCGGCCAACGACGCGGACGCCTGGGTGGCGCACGAGCAGGCGCTCCTGCGCGACGCGCACGAGCGAAAGATCCCGGTGCTGGGCCTCTGCCTGGGCGCGCAGATGCTCGCCAAGGCGCTCGGCGGCGAGGTGACCCGCATGGCGTCGCCCGAGGTCGGATGGGTCAAGGTGCGCGCGGCGTCGATCGGCGTCGAGGACGCCCTCTTCGTCGGGATCGGCTGGGAGCAGGCGGTCTTCAGCTCGCACGGCGAGCACGTCTCGAAGCTGCCGGCCGGCGGGACCGTCGTCATGAAGGGCGCGGCCTGCCCCGTGCAGGCGTTCCGCGTGGGGCCGTGGAGCTACGGCATCCAGTACCACCCCGAGTGGACGCGCGAGGCCATCCTCGCCGAGATCGAGCGCTGGTCGGACGCGGAGCTCGCCGCCGCCGGCACCTCCCGCGACGCGATGCGCCGCGCGACCGCCGAGCACGCCGAGGCCGCCGCGCGCAACGCCCGGCGCATGTTCGAGCTGGCGAACCTGATGCTCTTCCCGGCCTCGCGGCAGCAGCCCGGGCTGGTGGCGCCGTCGGTCGTGCACCACTGAACGGCGAGCGCCGCCGCGCGCGGCACGGACGAAATTCGGCACGGATCCACGGCGCCACCGGGCCGCGAACGTACGGTCGTCGCCATGGATCCCGGGGGCGATCGCGCGCCGGCACGCGGGCACCTCGACGCCGGCAGCGCCGGCGAGCGCGCCGCGGCGGCACACCTCGAGTCGGCCGGCTACCGGGTCCTCGCGCGCAACGTGCGCGCGGGCGGCGTGGAGGCCGACCTCGTCGCCGAGGCCCCGGGCGGCGCCATCGCGGTGGTCGAGGTGAAGGCCAGGCGCGGGCCGTTCCATGCGGAGGAACGGGTGGGCGCGGCGAAGCGCGCGCGGCTCGTGCGCTTCGCCGAGGCGCTCGCGGCGCGCCGGGGCTTCGAGGACCGGCTGTTCCAGTTCGACGTGGTCGCGGTGGAGCTTCGGGACGGGCTGCCGCCGCGCGTCGAGCACTGGCCGCACGCCTTCGACGCGGATGGGTGATCCGCGCGGCACGCGGAGCGCACGCGGCGCGTCAGCGCGACGCCGGGCCGCGCAGCTGCTTCAGCGGGTCGAGGTAGCGCTCGCGTGCCATCTGCACCAGGCGAAGCTCCATCTTCTGGATGCTCGCGCCGAGCCATCGCTTCTGGAGCGACTGGATGTAGCGACCCTGCTCCATGCGTTCCTGCGTGGCCTGCAGCTCGCCGCGCAGGGAGAGCTGGAGCTCGGGGTCGAAGATCGACACGCTCGGCGGCGTCTCCACCCCGAGCACCGCGAACCACTGCACGGAGGAACGCTGCTCGTAGGCCGCCGACACCTCGCCGGGCTCGAGCGGCCGCAGCACGGCCTGCAGGTCGTCGGCCAGGTCGTCGACGCGCATCTGGCCGTCGTGGCCGGGGACGCTGCGCCAGAACCCGCCGTCCGGCGCGGCCACCGCGGCGGCGACCTCCTGGAAAGACTTGCCCTCGGCGAACATCCGCTTCGCGAGGTCGATCTTGTCGGCCTGCACGTCCTTCAGCAGGCGGATGCGGCCGAGGCGGTACTCGGGGTCCGGCGCGTACGCCTGCCGCCGCTGCGAGTAGAGCCGCTCGACGTCGCGCCAGCTGACCACCACGCGCGGCTCCACCTTGCGGCGCAGGATGTCGCGGGTGAGCTCGCGGTTCTTCTGGAACTCGACGAACTCCTCGACGCTCATCTGCAGCTCGTCGCGCAGCGACTCCTCGGCGGCGGCGCGGCTGCCGCCGCGCTGCGCGATCGCCGACTCCTGCATGTCGCGCAGCCAGCCCAGGAGGCCCTGCTTCATCTCGGGAGACAGCCGGCTCTCCGCCTCGGCGAGGATGAGCTCCGACTCCACCTGCTGCCGGAACGCGCGGCGCACCAGCATGTCGACCTGCGCGCGCGCCGTGTCCGGGTTCGGGTCCTGCGCGGCCAGCAGCACCGCTGCCTCGATCTGCCGGAACACCTCCTCGGCGAAGATCGGCCGCCCGTTGATCTGCCCCACCAGGCTCTCGACCGGCCAGCGCTGCCCGACGCGCAGGGCCGGCGTGCTGCCCTGGTCGATCACCTCGGTCTCGACGCGCTGGGTGGCCGGGTTCAGCGCCGTCACCTCCTCGGTGCGGCGGACGATCGCGGTCCCGTCGGCGAGGACGTCCGTCTCGGTCACCTCGCGCGTCGACGGCGGCTCGACGTCGGGCATCGGCGTCGCCACCACCTCGATGCCCTTCCCGGCGGCGGGGTCGCTGAAGGAGGAGATTCCGATGTCGCGCACCTCGCGGCCGTCCTCGGCCGGCACGCGGGTCGACGCGCAGCCGGCCAGGGCGGACAGGCACGCGCATGCGGCCAGCGCGGCCCATGCGGACGGGCGCGGGCGGGCGCGTCGGGCGCTCTCGGTGCGGCAATCCATGCGCGGGGCGAGTGTACGCCGCGGGCGTCCTATACTTCTTGGCCCACCGAAGGAGCCGCATGTCCGACCCCACGCCGAAGCCGCCGTCCGACGCACCCGCCCCGAGCCTCCATGTCGACTCGGACTGGAAGGCGCAGGCGGAGGCCGAGCGCGCGAAGCTCGCCGAGCGCGAGGCCGCCATGCAGGCGCGTGCCAAGGACATGCCCGAGGGACTGCCGCCCGCCGACTTCCGCGGGCTGGTCGGTCTCCTCGCTTCCCAGGCGGTGATGGGCCTCGGCACCATGGCCGACCCGCAGGGCCGCGTGGTGGTGGACCTCGAGGGCTCGCGCTTCGCGACCGAGCTGCTGCAGGTCCTGAAGGACAAGACCAAGGGCAACCTGACTCCCGAGGAGTCCGGCGAGCTCGACGAGATCCTGCGCGAGCTGCACCTGCGCTTCGCCGCCATCACCCGGATGATCGCCGAGCAGATGAGCAAGGATCCGTCGTCCGTGCGCATGGCCGCCCCGGGCGCGCCCGGCGCGCCGATGGGCGCGGCCCCCGCGCCCGCCGCCGCCCCCGCCA
>JBEITQ010000033.1:0-11890 GCA_040374835.1 Phycisphaeraceae bacterium
CGGCGCGTGCGCACAAGTCGGGCACGCTGATCAACGCCCTGTCGTGGCACTTCCTGCACCGCTCGGGCGGCACGCTCAGCTCGGTCGGCGAGGAGATCGCGCGTCCCGGCGTCGTGCACCGCCTCGACAAGCACACCTCCGGCGTCAGGGTGTGCGCCAAGAGCGACGTGGCCCACTGGCGCCTGGCCAAGCAGTTCGAGCTCCGGCGCACCGAGAAGCGCTACGTGTGCCTGGTGCACGGCGAGGTCGAGCCCGAGGCCGACCTGATCGACCTGCCCCTCGGCAAGCACCCCACCATCCGCGAGAAGTACGCCGTCCGCCACGACGAGCACGGCAAGCCCAGCCAGACCGTCTACCGCGTGCGCGAGGTGTACGAGGGCTACTCGCTGGTCGAGGTCGAGCTGCGCACCGGGCGCACGCACCAGATCCGCGTGCACATGAGCCACGTCGGCTACCCGCTCGTGGGCGACGACCTCTACGCGGGCCGGCACGTGACGGTCGGCGACCTCGACCCGTCGCAGCCCGACGCCGCGGACATGCTCCTCGACCGCCAGGCGCTGCACGCGGCGCGCCTGGGGTTCCACCACCCCGTCTCCGGGGAACGCGTGTCGTTCGAGGCGCCGCTCTGGCCCGACCTCGCCCGCGCCGTGGAACTGCTGCGACGCACGCGGCTCAAGCGCGTGCTGGCCGCCCCCGGCGCGGTGCTCGACCTCACCGCAGCTTCAGCGTGACCAGCGCGGCGATCGCCAGCGTGATCGCCAGCAGGTAGAAGCGCCCCACCACCTGGGTCTCCTTCCAGCCGCCCATCTGGAAGTGGTGGTGCACCGGCGCGCAGCGCAGGAGCCGCCTGCCCTCGCCGAAGCGCATGCGGGTGAACTTGAACCACCCCACCTGCGCCATCACGCTCACGGCCTCCAGGTAGAAGATCCCGCCGATCAGCACCAGGAGCGCCTCCTGCCGGATGCACACCGCGACGGTCGCGAGCAGCCCGCCCATCGCCAGGCTCCCGGTGTCTCCCATGAAGACCTGCGCCGGCGCCACGTTGAACCAGAGGAACCCCAGGCACGCCCCCGCCATCGCCCCCGACACCACCATCAGCTCGCCCGAGCCCGGCACCCACGGCACCATCAGGAAGTACGCCGCGCGCTGGCTCGAGGCGATCCAGGTGAGCACCATCATCGCGAAGCACGCGACGAGCAGCGTGCCGCCCGCGAGGCCGTCCAGCCCGTCGGTCAGGTTCACCGCGTTCGAGGTGAACGCGATCATGAACGTCCCGAGGAGCATGAACGCCAGCACCCCCATCTGCCACACGCCCGGCGCGAGGTCCACCGGCGCGATGGCCCCCTCGGTGCTCGCCGGCAGGTACGTGCGCTGGAACGGCAGGTTGAGGGCGACCGCGTCCGGCACGGCCGCCGAATCCCAGATGAACCAGCTCGCGATCGCGCCGATCGCCAGCTGGAAGAGGAGCTTCTCCCACGCCTTGAGGCCGTCGCGCGAGCGCTTGCCGCCGTTCTGCCGCGCGCGCGAGGCCTCGGTGAGCTTCATCCAGTCGTCCCAGGCGCCGACGCCCGCCAGCCACGCCAGCACCACCAGGCACACGTGCACGTACCGGCTGTGGGCGACGTCGGCCAGGAGCGCCACCGTGACGAACACCGATCCGCACAGCAGGATGCCGCCCATGGTCGGCGTGCCGCGCTTGCCCTCCATCAGGGCGTTCAGGTCCTTGCCGTAGAACTCCGGGTCGTCGCCGACCTTCACCGCGCGCAGGACGCGGATGAGCCGCGGCATGAGCGCCAGCACCAGGGCGAAAGCCAGCAGCACCGCGAAGAACGCGCGGAACTCCAGCTGGAACATCACCTGCACCAGCGGGTACAGCCCGACCTCGTCAAGCCACGTCTGCGAGCGCTCGACCAGGTTGAAGAGCATCCGTCACCTCGACTCGGCTGCGGCGCCGGCGGCGGCGGCCGCGCGGGCGGAAAGCGCCTGCACCAATCGTTCCATTCGGCTTCCTCGGCTGCCCTTCAGCAAAAGGTGGTCGCCGGGCAGGAGCCGGGCGGCGATCGCCGCGACCCCCGCGTCGTCGAGGGCATCGACGTGCACCACCTCGGTGGAGGGGCCCGCGAGGCTCCGGGCCTCGTCCGCCCCGTGCCTGCTTTCCGGGCCGACGAACACGGCGACCGACGGCCGCACCCCGACCGCCGCCCGCGCCGTCTCGCGGTGGCAGGCCGCGGAGGCCTCCCCGAGTTCCAGCATGTCGCCGAGCACCGTCACCCGGCGGGCCGGGTCCGGCGCCAGTTCCGCGAACGCCCCGAGCGCCGCCGCCACCGCGTCGGGGTTGGCGTTGTAGGCGTCGTTGAACACCACCACGTCCCCGACCGGCTGGCGCGTCATGCGCATCGACTCCGGGCGGATCGCCGCGAGGCCCCCGGCCACGGCCTCCCATCCGACGCCGAGCAGCCGCGCGCATGCCACGGCCGCCAGGGCGTTCATCGCGTTGTAGTCCCCCGGCAGGCCGAGCGTCCCGGACCACTCCTCGCCGCCGGGCCCCGACACCGTCACGCGCTGCAGCTCGCCCTCGGGCGCACGGTCGACGAGCCGCCACTGGCACCCCTCGCCGCGCCCGAACGTCACGACGCGCACCCCGGGCTTCACCCGCGACTCCACCGCCGCGACGAGCGCCGGCTGGTCGCCGTTCACGATCGCGATCCCGAGCGTGCCCAGGCCGTCGACGAGCGAGCTCTTCTCCGCGACGATCGCCTCGACGCTCCCCATGCCGCCGAGGTGCGCACGGCCCGCCATCGTGACGATCGCCACCTGCGGGGCCGCCATGCGCGAGAGCGGCGCGATCTCGCCGGGGTGGTTCATCCCGATCTCGACCACGAGATAGCCGTCGGTCGCCGACGCGCCCAGGATCGTCAGCGGCACGCCGATGTCGTTGTTGAAGCTCTTGGGCGAGGCCGTGCCGCGCATCGCCTGCGAGAGCACCGCATCGACCAGCCGGCGCGTGGTCGTCTTGCCGCTCGACCCGGTGATGGCCACGGTCTTCGCGCGCAGGCGCCCGCGCCACCAGCGGGCCAGGTCGCCGAGCGCCACCCGCGTGTCGCCGACCTCGATGAGCGGGAACCCCTCCGGGCGCCCGTACGCGCCGGCCTTGCGGTCGACCACCGCCGCGACCGCACCGCGCGCGCGCGCCTGCCCGAGGAACGCATGGGCGTCGAACGACTCGCCGCGCAGGGCGACGAACAGCCGACCCGAGAGGTCCTCGCGGGTGTCCGTGCCGACGCCGTGCATCAGGAAGGGCGCCGGCGCGAAGCCGGGCCGGGGGGCGGCCACGGGCGGCGGCGCCACCCACTGCCCCGCGATCGCCCCACGCAATTCATCCGCAGTGACCTGCATGTCCGCTCCGTCGGGGGAAGGGCGGCCGCGCATCCGCGCCGCCCGGCTGGCGCCCATCCGTGGGCGCGGCGGAAGGATAGCGCTGGGGTCGGCCTGCTCCGTCCGTGCGAATCGTGCGCGATCCCCGGCCGAACCCGGACGGTTCCGGCTTGCCATCGGCGCGCGCGCATCGCATCCCTTGGGGCATGAGCGAGTTCCATCGCCACGTCCAACGCGTGCTGGCGGCCGTCTGCGCCCTCTGCGTCGGCATCCTGCTGGCGCGCGCGGCCGGGTTCTGACCCTCCGCCCCGCCCCGGCGGCGACCCAGCCCCCCGGCTCCCGGACGCCGCCCGGCCCCCGACGCCGCCCGGCGCCATCGGCCCCCTTTTCAGGCCCCCCGGATCCCCGGACCGATATCCCCAAGGTGGGGCGACGCGGCTCGCCCGTTGGCTGACCCCGAATACGAGGAGATCCGCATGAAGGGCTTTGAAATGATCAAGGGCTGGGCTCGCGAGCTGGTCGACATCATGCTCCTGTTCATCGCCATCGGCGTGCTGGTGCAGATCATCTTCGGCAGCGACACCACCAGCTACTTCGGCAAGATCACGAACAACCTGATGACGTTCATCAACCAGCTGGGCAACGGCGGATTCGTCGGCCTGATCGCGCTGGTGATCATCATCGGCATCTTCAACAAGCGCGCGATGACGCAGCAGAACTGATCGCGCCCGCTCCCTGAAGTGACGGACGGCCCCGGCATCGCGCCGGGGCCGTCTTTCTTTCCTGCCTGGACAGGCCGCCGCGGGCCGGGCGCTCAGGCCCCGACCGCCGCCGCCACGCGACCGAGCGCCGCGCGCGCCACGACTCGGTCGTCGAAGGGCCGCCGGTCGGAACCGATGATCTGGTAGTCCTCGTGCCCCTTTCCGGCGATGAGCACGATGTCGCCGGGCCCCGCGCCGGCGACCGCCAGGCGGATCGCCTCGGCGCGGTCGGTGCAGCGAGCCACCTCGGCCATCGCGCCCGCCGGGCGTCCCGCCACCACCTGGTCGATGATTGCCTCCGGGTCCTCGGTGCGCGGATTGTCGCTCGTCACCACCACGCGGTCGCTGCGCGTGCACGCCACGTCCATCATGCGCGGACGCTTCGAGCGATCGCGGTCGCCGCCGCAGCCGAACACCGTCACCAGCCGGCCCTTCGGCCCGACCAGCGGCCGCAGCGCGGTGAGTACGTTCTCGAGCGCGTCGTCCGTGTGCGCGTAGTCGACCAGCACCGCGAACGGATCATCCGGCCCGGTCACCGGCTCGAGCCGGCCCGGGGGCGCCGTGCACGAGGCCAGGGTCCGCGCCACCGCGTCCGCGCCGACGCCCACGGACCACGCCGCGGCCGCCGCCTGCAGCGCATTCATCGCATTGTGGCGTCCCACCACCGGCAGGCGCACCCGAGCGCTTCCCCAGGGGCCCGTGAACGTCGTGTCCTGCCAGCCGAGCCTTGCCTCGTGGACTTCGGCCGTGCAGTCGGCCTTCCCCTTCAGGCTGCAGCGCAGCACGCGCCCGCGGCAGGCGGGGAGCATCGCCGCATGCCAGGCGTCGTCCACGTTGACCACCGCCGTCCCGTCCTGCGGCAGGAGCGCGAACAGCCGCGCCTTCGCCTCGGCGTAGCGCTCCATGGTCACGTGGTAGTCGAGGTGGTCGAGCGTCAGGTTCGTGAACACCGCCGTGCGGAACCGAAGCGCGTCCGCGCGCCCCTGGTCGAGGGCATGGCTCGAGACCTCCATCGCGCACGCCGAGCATCCGTTGCGCACCATGCGGCCGAGCACCGCGGCGGTCTCGATCGCGCCGGGGGTCGTCAGCGCAGCCGGGCGCGACTCGGCACCGTCGTCGATGAGCACCGTCCCGATCACGCCGCAGCGGCGGCCCGCCGCGCGCATGAACTGCTGGACCAGGAAGGCGATCGTCGTCTTGCCGTTCGTCCCCGTCACGCCCACGAGGTCGAGCCACTGGCTGGGGCAGCCCTCGCTCCGGTCGGCGAGCACCGCGGCGAACCGCGCCAGGTCGGTGCCGTCGGGCAGCCGGACCCGCGCCACGTGCGCGGCCGCCGGGTCCGCGCCGAGCGGGTCCTCGCCGACGAACATCACCGCGGTCGCCCCGCGCCGCACGGCGTCGGCCGCGAAGGCGCGCCCGTCGGCGGCCGTGCCGGTACGGGCGACGAAGAGGCAGCCAGGCCCGGCCTGCCGCGAATCGTCGGTCACGAAGGCGACGTCGAGCGACGAGCCGCGGAGCGCGGGATCGAGGCTCACGAGTTGGGCGAACAGCGGCTGCAGCTTCATCGGGGAACTCCTCGCGCGCACGGGCGCATCCCGCCCTTCATCGGCACCCGGCGGCACGCAAGCCCAGCGGCCGGCCGCGTCAGCCGGGCGACACCACGCCGGTCGAGTCGCCGAAGCGGTCCATCGGGACGCCCGCGGCGCGGGCGATCCCCACGTGCAGGTTGCACAGCGGCGTGCCGGGCGCCGACCGCACCAGACGCCCGCCCGAGACCCCGGCCGCCTGCCCGCCGGCCACGAGGATCGGAAGGTCGTCGTGGTTGTGGCGGTTGCCGTCGTTGATGGCGCTGCCGTAGAGCACGATCGTCGAGTCCAGGAGCGGCCGGCCGTCCTCGGTGACCCGCTCGAGCGCCCGCAGGAACGCGGCGAGGCGCTCCGACTGGAACCGGTTGATGCGCGCGAACGCGTCCATCTTGTCCGCCGCGCCGCCGTGGTGGGACGCGTCGTGGTGGCCCATCGAGACGCCGATCTCCGGGTAGGGCCGGTTCGAGCCCTCGTTCGCCAGCATCAGGGTGGCCACGCGCGTCGAGTCCGTGCGGAAGGCCAGCGCCAGCACCTCGCCCAGGAGGTCGATCCGGCCGGCGAGCGACCGGGGGGCGTCGTCGAAGTCCGGCAGCCGCGTGCCGCGGTCGAGGTGCGCGGAGGCATCTTCGTCAAGCCTGCGCTCCAGGGCGCGGATGCCGTCGAGGTACTCCTCGAGCCGGGCACGGTCCTGCGTGCCCACCTGCGCCGCGAGGCGCCCGGCCTGCGCCACCGCCCCGTCCAGGATCGAGCGCCGCGAGCGCGCCCGCGCCGCCGCTTCCTCGGGCGTCTCGCCGCGCCTGCCGAAGACGCGGTCGAACGCCGCGCGCGGGTCGGTCTCCTTGCCGTTGGGCAGCCGCTCCGACTTCCACGAGATGTTCGCGCTGTAGGCGCACGAGTAGCCCGAGTCGCAGTTGCCGGCCGTCATCGCGGGCTCGGCGCCGAGCTCGAGCGAGCGCAGCCGCGTCCGCGTGCCCTGCCGCTCCAGCATGTCGGCCACCGCCTGGTCCACCGACTGCCCCGCGCGGATGTCGTCGCCGGCGGTCTTGTGCGGATGCGCGCCGGTCAGGAAGCACGCCGCGCTGCGCGCGTGGTCGCCGGGCCCGTCGCCGAGCGCGGCGGCATTCGCGTGCGCGAGCCCCACGTGCATGCTGATGCGGCCGTGGAACGGCGCCAGCGGCTCGAGCGCGCCCGCGGCACTCCACGTCGACTCGCCGACCGCGGGCGACCAGGCGTTCACGTTCACGCCGTTGGGGAAGAAGACGTACGCCACGCGCACGGGCGGCGCCGCAGGGGCCGCGCCCGCGGCCATCGCCGCGCGCGCCACGATCCCGCGCGGTGCCATCGCCTCGAGCCACGGCAGCGCGATGACGGCACCGACACCCCGGAGCACCGTGCGGCGGTCGACGAGGGGCGCGCGCATGGCGTCAGTCTAGGGCCGCCCGCCGCGGGGACGGCGTTCACCGGACCCCATGGGCATCGGCCACGCGGTCCCCCACCGCCGCGCGGACGCGGCGCACGGTGCGGGCGCGCAGCTCCGCCTGGTCGTAGGCGAGGTCGTCGCTGGCGAGGGCGGCACGTTCCATCTCGCTCGCGCCGGCGTCGCCGGCCGCCGCACCGAGCATGTCGCCGAACATGTCGGCCATGGCCCGGTCGGTCTTCGCCGACTGCGCGATCAGGCGCTCGGCGATCCCCTCGAACCGCGTCTGCGACTCGCCCCATGCGGCCGCGGCCGCGCCGCGCTGGTCCGGAGTGAGCGACGGATCGCCGAGCGCGGCGTCGATCGCCGCATCGACGCGGTCCTGGTCGCGGTAGACCTCCGGGTGCATCTGCCGCCGCACGCCCCGCCGGAACATCGCGCCCTGGGGACGCGGCATCGCCTCGGCCACCGCCTGGGTCGACGCGGCAAGCGTCGCCTCGGCACGGCGCGACACCTCGTCCACCTCGCGCTGGTAGTCGGCCTGCACCCGCTGGAAGCCATCGAATGCCGCAATCCCCGCCTCGTTGCCGTCGGCCGCCGCCGCCTGCATCGCCTCGTGGGCAGCCACCATGCGCTCGAACATCCGCTCCGAGCACGCGACGAGGTCATTGACTGCCGCCGCCTGCGCGCCCCGCCAGTCGGCGAGCGGCCTGGCCGCCGCGCGGCGTGCGTCGGACGAGCACGCGTCGGCCGCCCGGTCGAGGTCCGCATCGATCCAGCGGTTGCCGACCATGCGCACCTGCACCAGGAAGATCGAGCCGCCTTCGACTGCACGGCGCACCGCCCGCCGCCCTCGCTCGGCGTCGAGCGCCTCCGCCGGAATCGACGGGAATGCCGCGGCCACCGCATCGAACCAAGCCATCTCGGCCGCCTCGCTGCGCCGGCCGATCGCCCGTCGCCGCTCGACGAGGCCTCGGCCGGCACCGCGATCCTGCTCCGCCTCCTTGATGAACGACTTCATCTCGGAATCGACCTCGGCCGACGTCGCGACCAGGTCGTCGCAGAGCTGGTTCCAGAGGGACGTGGCCTCGTCCGGGATGCCAAGGCGCGCACGCACCGGCTCCAGGTCGGCACGGCGGATCGTCCCCGCCGACGCGATCCACTCCATGTTGTCCGGACCGAACGGATCGGCCTCCTCCCCGTCCTCTGGCTGGTCGCCGCCCACCGCCGCGCGCGACCGCGCCATGGCGCCGCGCATCGCCGACTCGCCCGCGAACCGGGGGCCGCCCTCGTCGTCCGGCCGCCGCTTCCACGACTCCTGCATCAACTTCATCTGCAGGGCCTCCTTGCCGAACGCGGGGTCGTCGATGAGCGCCGCGAGCTCGGCGAGTGCCGTGTCCGAGAGTTCCTGGTCGCGCTGCATCAGCGCGATGCGGAGGGAGGCCGCGGAGGGAGCCGCCTCGTCGTCCGCTGCTGCGTCGTCCGCTGCCACATCGTCCGCCGCCTCGGCATCGCCGGCCGCCAGCGCCTCCACCAGCAGCGCATCGCGCTCGTCCGCCCACCGATCCATGCGCGCGCGCACCTCGGGCGTCGCCCGGTCGCCGAGCGCCGACGCGAGGCCCGCGGACGGGTCGATGCCCCACAAGCCAAGCTGGTTTGAGGCCGCGCCCCGCACGCCGCGGATCCACGGTGCGCCGGCGTCCGCCGGCAGCATCTTCGCGACCTCGGCCGCCGCCAGCAGACGACGCCGGACGAACTCCTCGGCCGACGCGCCCTGCTCCAGCGCCTCCGCCGACGCACGCTCCCACGCCATGATCCGCGCATCGATGCGCACACGAAGGGCATCGTCGGCCGGCGCCCCGGTGGGCAGCGACGGGAAGGTCAACGGCATCCACGGCTGGCCGCGGAGATCCTCGCGCGACGCGACGGCGATCCGCCGCCGGCGCACCAGTTCCTCTCGATCGACCGCAGCACGCGATGCATCGGACGCGGCCGTCGCGCGCACGGCCTCGAAGAGCGCACGTTCCGCCGCCCGAACGTCGGTCGACACGCTCGCCGCACGCGCGCGGAACGGCTCGAGCGCCGCCTTCTTGGATGCCTCGCGGTCCTCCCAGGCGCGCTGCCACTCGGCCACGCGCGCCTGGTAGGCCTCCGCCTCCGCCTCGGCCTCGGCTCCCGCCGTATGGACAACGCCCCCCGCCAACTCCTCCGCGTCCTCCATGCTCGGCATCGCCGGCACCTTCGCCAGCGCTGCGGCCATCGACGCCTGCAGCGGCCGGATGGTCTCGTCACGCAGCCGCTGCCAGCGATCGACGTAGGCGTCGAACGCCGCCACCGCCGCGGCACGCGACTCCGGCCCCGCCTCCATCGCCTGCAGCAGGCGCTCAAGGTCCTTCGATCGGATGGGCGGCGGCGTCGCCGGCAGGTCCTGCGCACGCGCCGCGCCCGGGACGATCGCGAGCACGCCCAGGACCACCATCGCGCACCATCGCCACGCTGCCGCCCGCGCAGGAACTCGAGTCGATCGGGACGTCTTCATCGTGCCTCCTCGGCGCGCCTCCGGCGGAACGCGTCGGAGGACAGGATATCCCCCACGAGTTCCGCAAACGACCCATGCACCCGGGCCCGTGCCGCCAGCGCATCGAGGAGCGGATCGTCCGCATCCTCCGTGCCGCGGCCGAGCGCGTAGACCAGGAGATGCCGCGCGAGCGCCCGTTCGAACGCGTCGCCCTCGGCAACCAGTTGCTCCACGCCGGAGACGCCCTCGAGCACGCGGCCGTCCGGCAGCTCGGTCACGTCGTCGACCGCCAGGCCGTCGACCACGCTGCGCACCCGGCCATCGGCATCGAAGCGCTCGAAGGCCAGGCCCACGGCGTCCATCCGCACGTGGCAGGACGCGCAGTCGGGGTTCGAGCGGTGCAGTTCCATCAGTTCGCGCATCGAGCGGCCCGCGCGCCCGAGCGGATCCTCGGGAATCTGCGGCACGCCCGGCGGCGGCGGCGCGGGCGGGACGTCAAGCAGCGCATCGAGCACCCATCGCCCGCGCTTGACGGGGCTGGTACGCGTGGGGTTGCTCGTGGCAAGCAGGATGCTCGCGTGCCCCAGGATGCCGCCCGGGCGACCGTCGGGAATCGCGCACTCGAATGCGTCGGTGCCGGATGCGGGCGCCCACCCGTAGTGCGCGGCCAGCCGCGGCGACAGCGTCGTCGTCCGCGCCTCGAGCAGCGCGCGCAGCGGCCGGCGCCCGCGCACCACGTCATCGAAGAGCCGCTCCGTCTCGCGCCGCATGTCGGCGACGAGCGCCGCGTCGACCCCGGGGTAGGCCTGCGCGTCGAGCGACTTCGACTCCAGCCGGTCGATGCCGAGCCACTGCACCGCGAAGCGCCCGGCGAGGCTCGCGGCGCGCGGATCGGCGAGCATGCGCGCCACCTGCTGGCGCCGGCCGGCATCGTCGGCAATCGCCCCCGTACGCGCCGCCTCGCGCAACCCCGCATCCGGCACGCTCGACCAGAGGAAGAACGCCATCCGTTCGGCGATCGTCTCCGGCGGCAGATCGCACGTCCCGGTCGCACACGCCGGCTCGATCCTCAGGAGGAACCGCGGATCGACCATCAGCGCCGTGGCCAGCGAACGAAGCAGCCCGTCCCACGCCGGCTTCGGCCCCGCGGCACGCGTCGCGGTCGCCACCAGCTGCATCGCCTCGTCCTTCGACACCGGTCGGCGGAACAGTTCCTCGCCGACCACGACCGCCACGCGCGCAAGCCGCACCCCTGCGGCACCCGCGCCGCCGATCGCGGTCGCTCGCCGCTCGAACGACGGGTCCTCGACCGCGCCGATCGGCCCCGTCACGGCGATCTCCGCCACCGCCAGGTTCCGGTCTCGCTGCGACGGATCGTCGGCCTTCGGATTCCAGTAGTCGTTCAGGAATCGCACCGAGAACTGGTGCTCGCCGGCCTTGAGGTCCGCCTCGTGCACGATCGTCGAGAGCGCCGGCGCCGATACCGTGACGTCCTCGGCCTTCGCGCGCCGGCCATCCACCTCGAGCGCCGCACGCGCCGGTGCGTCGCCCGCCTGCTGCGCGGTGACGCGCGCCTCGATCCGGTACCGCCCCGCGCGCGGCAGGTCGAGCCGCGCCGACAGCGTTCCCTGCGACGACAGCCACGCGAGCTCCGCGCGCACGTTGCCGCCACCGCCCGCGCGCGCCAGCGACCCTGCCTGCACCACGCGCCGGCGCTCGAGCGAGGGCGGCAGCGCGCTGCGCGCGGCGACGCGCTCGGCGGCGTCCATGTACTTCTCGACGAGGAGCGGCGGCAGCCCGAGCGTCGCGGCCGTCGTGTCGAAGCCCTCGCCCACGTCGTCGGCGGGGAGCAGTTCGTCCGGGGAGAGTCCATCGAGCGCATCCTCGCCGAAGACGTCGCGCACCGCGCCCAGCCACTGCGCGCGGTTCAGGCGGCGTACCGCGGGCACTTCGCGCCAGGCGGGAGGCACCGTGCGGTCGATCGACGCGACGGCGGCGGCGTACTCCTCGTCCGACGGACGCTCGGGCTCGTCCTCGGGCGGCATGTCGCGGCGCGCAAGCCGCCGGCGGACGGCCCGCAAGAGGTCCTCGGAGGCGCGCCCGTCCGCCCGGGCCGGCCGCAGGTCGAGGCCGGCCTTGGTCGTGATGCCGCCGTGGCAATCGATGCAGTGTGCCTCGATCAGCGCCCCGAGGCCCTCCGGAAGCGCAACGTCCCCGGGCACGCCGGCGACCG
>JBEITQ010000147.1:0-5486 GCA_040374835.1 Phycisphaeraceae bacterium
CCGAAGTCGGGGATGAAGTCCGCGCCGCCCGGGCTCATCGAGATCGGTGCCGGGAAGTAGACGCACCAGGCCTTCCCGACGATGAGCGATTCGGGCACCACGCCGGGCTGGGCGTCGCCCACGGTGCGCAGCGTGATGGCGTGCGGCCGGCCCCACTGGCGGGCATCGCGGCTGGCGGCCGAGTTGTCGCCGAGCATCAGGTAGTCGGTGGCGCCGAGCTGCGCGGGATGCTCCCAGTCGCACGCGAAGCCGGGGCCGTAGAGGTACGGGCCGTTCACGTCGTACTGGTTGTTGGCGTCATGCAGCACCGGGCGGTAGTAGAGGTCGCGGTCGACCCGCACGCGGTGCAGGACGAAGGGCGCCGCCGAGGAGAAGGCCCACTCGAGGCGCGGCGGCGTGGGCGCGCGCGTCTCGGTGGGGCGCTTGACGTAGGTCTCCACGTTGCGGCCGACGAGGCTCGCGGCCAGGCGCTCGTCGAGCGTGGCGAACTCGTAGTCGAGCGTGCCGAGCAGGCGGCCGTCGACGAACATCCAGAGGCGCTGGTCGACGTGCCAGAATTCGAGCGCGATCAGGCCGTCGCCGCGGGGCGTGAAGGCGAAGGACGCCTCGGCGGGGGCCTCGCCACCCTCGGGCACGCGGCGGAGCGTGGCCTTGCCGGTGCCGGCAGCGGACGGCCGCACGTCGAACTCGAACGTGCTGCCCCGCGTCGAGAGGCGGAAGGTGGTGGCGAAGTTCGCCATGTCCGCGCACTCGATCGCCGTGCAGAGCCGCAGGTCGTTCACGGCGAAGCACATGTCGTGCCGTACGGCCGGGTCGGCGAAGCCGCGCGGCGAGCGTCGCACGGCCTCGTAGGCCATGCGGAGGGCGTTGTAGGAATTCCAGTCGTCGATCGCCCAGGACTGGACGTCCCAGGAAAGCGCCGCGTCGCCGGTGCCGTCGTAGCGCCATCGCCTGTTCGGGGCCATGGCCCACTTCGCCCGGTCGCCGCGCTCGACGCGCCATGGGCCGCCGTCCCAGCTGGCACGCATGGCGGATTCCATGTCCGCCACCGGGACCACGGGCTGGTAGTCGGAATCGTGCACGCGCTGCCAGACGGCGCGCTGCACGTGCTCGGGCTTGCGCTCGATCTTCAGGTCGCAGGCAGCGGACCCAAGCGGGCCGGTGAAGACGTCGCCATCGAAGAGGAGCAGCGTCTCGTTCGGCAGGCCCACCATCCGCTTGATGAAGTTCTCCGACGCGCCGACGGGCGCGGTGGGGCTCTTGAAGACCGCCACGTCCCAGCGCTTGGGGCGGGCGAACGCATAGAGCGGCTTCAGGACCAGCACCCGGTCGCCCGCGCGGTCCTGCGCGGCAAGCTGCTGGGGCGGCACCTCGGCGATCCGGTCCCGGGTCGAGATCATCGGGTCGACCACCGGCAGCGGGCGGCCCTCGCCGTTCAACGCCATGCCGATCGCGGGCGAGATGTCGGTGGGGTACTCGTAGGCCGTGAGCGGGCTGAAGAGCCGGGCGTGCGCGCCCATCAGCGTCGGGCCCATCGAGCCGGTGGGAATCACGTAGCCCTCGCAGACGAAGGCGCGGAAGGCCATCGCCAGCGTGAACGAGAGCGTGAGCATCATCAGCGTGCCGATGACGTCGCTCTCGGCCTTCTCGGTCTTCGCTGTCTTCTCCGCAGGCATCGCGTCAGATCGTATCGGCCGGAGGTGGCGCGGAGCCCGAATCGACGGGTGCCAGGTCCTCGACCGGCACCGCGACGTCCTGGCCGTTGTGGTCGAGCCGCACCAGCACCAGCTGCACAAGGATCTTGCCGTCGATCACGGTTCCGGGCCCGTCCGGCGTGTTCACGCGCGACTTGTTCTTCGGCAGGCGCTTGCGCAGCTCCTCGTAGGTCTGGTCCTCGTAGCGCAGGCAGCACATGAGGCGCCCGCAGCGGCCGCTGATCTTCAGCGGGTCGAGCGACGCCTTCTGCGTCTTGGCGCTCTTCATGCTGACCGGCTTGAGCACCTTCAGGAAGTTCTTGCAGCAGCAGTGCTGGCCGCACTTCTCGTAGTCGGCGGTGAGGCGCGCCTCGTCGCGCATGCCGATCTGGTGCATCTCGACGTGGGCGCGGAAGTGGCGGGCGAGCTGCGGCACCAGCTCGCGGAAGTCGACGCGTTCCTCGCTCAGGTAATGCACCGCCACGTACTCGCCGCCGAGGACGGGCTCCACCTCGACGATCTTCATGGACATTCCCATGGCGGCCGCACGCGTGCGGACGGCGGCGAGCTCCTCCTTGCGGAAGCGCTCGCGCAGCGCGGTCCACGCGGTGAGGTCCTCGGGCGTCGCCACGCGCAGCACCCGGCCCTGGGTGTGGAACGGATACTCCTTGCCGCCGGAGTTCTCGACGTACTCAAGCATCTCGCGCCGGCTGACGCTCTTGGAGCATCCCGAGTTCGGGCACGTGCTCGTGAGCATCTCGGCCAGTTCCGTGCCGCGGTGGGTCTTCGCCACCAGCTTGCTTCCGCAGCCGGGCTTTGCGTCCCCGTCGTAGGGGTACTCGCCGACCAGCTTCATCGACCCGAAGCGCACCACGATCGACGACGGCGGCTTCAGCCGCGCGTACGCCTCGGCGTCCGTCAGGGCGTCCCGGTAGGCGGGGTCCTCGTCTCGCTCGAAGATCGGGAGGGGGAAGATCGTCACGCGTACGCGCGAACGCTGTCGCACGTGCACACGAGGTTACGGTCGCCGTAGGGATTGTCCACCCGGCCGACCGGCGGCCAGTACTTCCACGTGCGCAGCCAGGGCGCCGGGTAGGCCGCCTGCTCGCGGGTGTACGGACGGTCCCACTGGCTCGCCGTGACCACGGCCGCGGTGTGCGGCGCGTGCTTCAGGGGGTTGTTTTCCTTGGGCCACGCGCCGCATTCGATCTGGCGGATCTCCTCGCGGATGGCGATGAGCGCGTCGCAGAGGCGGTCGCACTCGGCCTTGCTCTCGCTTTCCGTGGGTTCGATCATGAGCGAGCCCGGCAGCGGCCAGCTCATCGTGGGCGCGTGGAAGCCGAAGTCCATCAGGCGCTTGGCGACGTCGTCGGGCTTGATGCCGGCCGACTGGTCGAAGGGGCGCAGGTCGACGATGAACTCGTGCGCGCAGCGGCCGTTGCCGTTCGTGTAGACGATCGGATAGTGGCCTTCCAGGCGCTTCGCCATGTAGTTGGCGTTGAGGATCGCCACCTCGGTCGCCCGGCGCAGGCCGTGCGAACCCATCATCGAGATGTACATCCAGCTGATGACCAGGATGCTCGAGCTGCCGTACGGCGCCGCGCTGATCGGGCCGATCGCATGCTTGCCGGCGGTCGCCGGCCGCAGCACCGGGTGCCCGGGCAGGAAGTCCGCGAGGTGCGCCGCGACGCCGATCGGGCCCATGCCCGGGCCGCCGCCGCCGTGCGGGATGCAGAAGGTCTTGTGGAGGTTCAGGTGGCAGACGTCGGCGCCGATGTCGCCCGGCCGGGTCAGGCCGACCTGGGCGTTCATGTTGGCGCCGTCCATGTAGACCTGCCCGCCGTTCGCGTGGACGATCTCGCAGAGCTCGCGGATGCGGTCCTCGAAGACGCCGTGGGTGCTGGGGTAGGTCACCATGCACGCCGCGAGGTCCTTGGAGTGCAGCTCGGCCTTCTTGCGCAGGTCGACGAGGTCGACGTTGCCCTCCGAGTCGCTGTCGACCGGCACCACCTGCATGCCGGCGATCACGGCGCTGGCGGGGTTCGTGCCGTGCGCGCTGTCGGGAATCAGGCAGACCGTGCGGTTCGGCTCGCCACGATGGCGGTGGAAGGCACGGATCACCATCAGGCCCGCGTACTCGCCCTGCGAGCCGGCGTTCGGCTGCAGGCTGACGGCCGCGAAGCCGGTGACCTCGCAGAGCCACTGCTCGAGCGTCGAGAAAAGCTCGGCGTAGCCCTTCCACTGTTCCGCGGGCGCGAAGGGGTGCAGCTTCCCGAAGCCCGGCCAGGTGACCGGGATCATCTCGCTGGTCGAGTTCAGCTTCATGGTGCACGAGCCGAGCGGGATCATGCTGTGCACCAGGCTCAGGTCCTTGCCCTGCAGCCGCCACATGTAGCGGAGCATCTCGTGCTCGCCGTGGAACTGCCGGAAGACCGGCTGCTGCATGAACGTGCCGGCGCGCGCCATCGGGCCGATGTTGGAGTCGGCCGCGGTGCGCACGAGGTCCGCCACGCGCGGCGCGGGCTTGCCGGTGCCGGCGGCGAAGACGTCGACGAGGTCCTGCAGGTCGGCGGGCGTGACGGTCTCGTCGAGCGAGACGCCGATCGAGCCGTCGGCGAACGAACGCAGGTTGATGCGCTTGGCCGCCGCGGCCGAGAGGACGCCCTGTGCGGTCGCGCCGCCGCCGAGCTTGACCCGCAGCGTGTCGAACCAGTGTCCGGTGCCGCAGTCGTGGCCGAGGGCCTTGCAGGCCGCGGCCAGCGCGTTGGCCGCGCGGTGGACGCGCGAGGCGATCGCCTTCAGGCCGTCCGGGCCGTGCCACGTGCCGTACATGCCGGCGATCACCGAGAGCAGCACCTGCGCCGTGCAGATGTTGCTGGTGGCGCGCTCGCGCTTGATGTGCTGCTCGCGCGTCTGGATCGCCATGCGCAGGGCGGGCGCGCCGGTCGAGTCCCGGCTCACGCCGATCAGGCGGCCGGGCATCTTGCGCACGTGCTCGTTGCGGGTGGCGAAGTACGCGGCGTGCGGGCCGCCGAAGCCCATGGGCACGCCGAAGCGCTGCGCGCTGCCGACCACGACGTCCGCGCCCCACTCGCCCGGGGGCGACAGGAGGCAGAGGGAGAGCGGGTCGCTGGCGACCACAAGGAGCGCGCCGGCCGCGTGGACCGCCTCCGCGAACGCGCGGTGGTCATGGATGCGGCCGCTGGTGCAGGGGTACTGGATGAGCGCGCCGCAGAAGGTGCCGTCCGCGATCGGCGCGGAACCCGGCTTGCCGATCACGAGCTCGATGCCCAGGCCCGAGGCGCGCGTCTCGACGACGGCGATCGTCTGCGGGTGGCAGTCCTCGGCCACGAAGAAGCGCTTGCGCTGGTGATTTCCGGCAGCGAAGCACAGGCTCATCGCCTCGGCGGCCGCGGTGCCCTCGTCGAGCAGCGACGCGTTGGCGACGGGCATCGCCGTCAGCTCGCAGACCATCGTCTGCCAGTTGAGGAGCGCCTCCAGGCGGCCCTGCGCGATCTCGGCCTGGTACGGCGTGTAGGCCGTGTACCAGCCCGGGTTCTCAAGGATGTTGCGCAGGATCACCGGCGGGGTGATGGTGTCGTGGTAGCCCATCCCCAGGTAGCTGCGCCAGACCTGGTTGCGGTCGGCCATGCGCTGCAGCGCGGCCAGCGTCTCGGCCTCGCCGCGCACGGCGAAGTGCTGCGCATTGGTCGGGTCGGTGATCTCCAGCTCGCGGCGCAGGCGGATGCCGGCGGGGATGGCAGCGTCGATCAGGTCGGCCATCGAGCGGCA